>JAKJEP010000200.1 GCA_022705365.1 Planctomycetota bacterium
GGGAGAGCCGGCGGCCCCAATATGCCGCGCAATGCCGATACGTCCAGGCGTTATCTGGTTGGAAATCGTGCCAGATTCATGACTCCATTCATTCGGCATCGGACTAAAAGACAGCTTGCAGAGATTTGAGCTACCTGATTTTAACTCTTTTTTCCCAATGAGGGCGGTGGGACTCGAAACCGCTGCTCTTCCTTATCAATTACACCAAAATCGACCTTCTTACATTTATTATTGCATTTTTCCGGTTTTTGGATTATAGCGTAACTAGTTATAAATAAAATATTTACATCAAAATTTAAAAAACAATAAATGTAATATATGTGATTATCAATAACACCATTGTATGATAATTAGACAGGAATAAATGTCAATGGCTAAAAAGGCTGGCAGACCTGTAAAATATGTTTTTGGATATATGATGGAAAGCCTATCGCAGGATTACGTTAGGCTGGTGCCTCCGCCGGCTCCGTTAATGCGGCCCGTATAATAGCCTCGTCTGCTACGTGTGCCAGGATAGTGACCTGATCCCAACCATGCAAGCAAGTGCTGCCCTTGGGTACAACTACTTCGCTGCCGCGAGTGATCAAAGTGATGACGGATCCGGCCGGCAGCTTCAGATCCGAGATTCGTGGCCCCGGTTTACCTTCTGGTCCGGGTATATCCACGACCACCAGGTCCATATCGCTCTTGGCCATTGTGATCAGTTCCAGGTTGTATAGCGGTTTAGATCGGGAATGGGTGGACAGGTTTAATCGTCTGGCCAACCAGCCTAGAGTGGAACCCTGGAAGGCGAAGGACAGAATTACCACAAAAAACACCAGATTGAAAATTTCCTGGCCAATTGCTATTCCTGCGGCCATCGGGTAAGTAGCAAGAATGATCGGAACTGCGCCACGCAAACCTGCCCATGAGATAAATAGTTTGTTCCTTGCCCCTACCTTTAGTCCCAGCGTGCCAAGCCATATTGCTAACGGTCTGGCCGCAAATGTCAGCACGAGGAACAACAAAATACCGTTCATCCACAGACCCGCCCACTGTCTGGGAAAAACCAGCAGGCCCATCAAAACGAACATACAGATTTCCGAGATGGTGGCGAGAGACGATACGAAGTTTGCTATCCCTTGCTTATGAACAAAGGGACGATTCCCCATGATGTAACCGGCGATAAACACTGCCAGCATAGCACTGCTTTGTGTTAGTTCCGCTAAACCGTAAATCAGCAGCACAATTCCTAAAGACAACACGTAATAATGCCCACGGTCCAGAGGCCGGAAACGATTGAACAACCAAACCGCGGCATATCCCAGCAGGATCCCCATACCAATACCTGCAGCGAATTTCCAGATAAACCAGGTTATCAGGAAATACCATTGGGTGGCTTCTCCCGTCAAAAACTGGATAGCAGACAAGGTTAAGAGAATTGCCATAGGGTCATTGGCAGCGCTTTCGATCTCCAATGTGGAGGAGAGTTTTGGAGGTAACGATTGACGACGCAGAATAGAAAATGTAGCGGCCGCGTCGGTCGAGGAAATAATCGCCCCTGCCAGTAAGGCTTTCTCAAACGGCCACTGGAGTATTCCCCATAGTACAAGAAAAGTTATCAATGCGGTAAGGATGACTCCCCAGGTTGCCAATCCACCCGCTACCAGCGATACGGCTCGCATATTTTCACGCCTTGTGCTGAACCCCCCCTGGAACAGGATAAAGATCAGAGCTATATTGGCTATCTGGTTAGTGAGCAGGGCATCGTCAAAATACCACCAATCGAGAACATCGCTGCCGAACAGGATTCCGGCTCCCAGAGCGATGAGAATGACCGGAACGCTCCAGCGGTCCAGAAAACCCGCTACCAGGACGATCACGATTAAAATCAAGGGGCCAATGAGATACGTTTCAATCATCCATATACTCCTGGAAAAAAACAAACCAACCAACTCTTATTTCAAAATGCGGTTTTCCATTCAAATTCATATATTCTGCCAGGTTTACTCCTTCCCCAAATCATCCGTCAAGTTGAGGATTATGGTTCCAGCCATTTATTATCTCTTGGGCCTATCTGATGTATTGGAATCGGCTGCAAACCATATTTTTCCAGAAGGTCAGGCAAACAAATATCTTCTGGAGTTTTCCCGTTTGCGTTTATTATCGGGTTATTTTCCATACTCTGCTTGTCATTCCGACGAAGAAAATCATACGTGCAATCCGCTAAAAGATTATTTCTTATCAGATTTGCATCCGCGTTCAATCGGATATTTTGCAATTCAGGATATTTCGTCTGATACGGCTCGGAACGGATATCAACATCCTCATAAATCTTTTTTTGAATGGTAGAGGAATCCAGATTCTGAAGCCAGCGTTTTTCGCCCCAGGATGAAAAGCTAACCGCGGCATAACAGTTATAAAACAGATTATTTTCGACCCTGTTCTCTTTGCCGCCGTGTATCTGTACCCCTCCAAAATCCCTTGTTCCACAGCGTTCAAATATGTTTCCGTAAATCAAGACGCCTGAAATCATATCATCGAGCCGTACTCCGGCCGCTCCATGCCGTGTGCCTCCCGAAATATCAGACCAGCGATTGAACCGGATTACAATCCCCCGATAGGATGGATTATAAAACATATCAATCGCTCCCTGATCGTCCGATTCATCGACCACATGGCTGACTTCATTGTATTCAATCAGCATGTCATTGCCTTCCAGCCGCATGGCGGATGATGACGAAAAACAGAAACGGTTGTGGCTGATACGGAAGCCGCAACCTTCCAGATGAACGGCTGGTTCATACGTGCGCTTAAATAATGAAAAATGTTCCACCATGGTATTGTCAACAAAGTGATTTGCCGGATTCAATGTTTTGCGATCCCCACCTCGGATTTTTATGCCACCACAGCCAAACGTGCGCAGCAAACAACCGGAAATACCGTGATTGACTCCGCCTTCGATATGAATTCCATCTTTACCAAAACGTTCCACACGGCAATCAACAATCCGGCAGTTGTTTCCATTCTGTATGAAGATGGCGCTTCCTCTGCCCTCCTGAAAGGTAAGTCCCTGGAGTATCAAATGCGAACAGTCCTTCATTTGAACCATAAATGGGGCATTAAAAACAGAGAAGGTTACGTTTGCCTGGTTGGGAATAATCCCAACGGGGGCAAACCAATAGAGTAAACCATCGGATCTTTGGAGATACCATTCTCCAGGCATGTCCATTTCACAAAAGAGATTGAGGCCAAAATACTTGAGATTGTCTTTATATCCATATCCGTGGTATGGTTCCTTCAGGTACATGGTCCGGGAGTTCGTATCCATTTTTTCCACTTTTTGATATTCATCGCTCCAGTCCCAATACCAATATCCACCCAGACGAACATCGCTTTCTTTTGCCCACCGATCTTGTGTTTGGCTGGTATATTCAAAGACTCCTTCCACGGTTCCCTGTTGGGCCGCATAGGTTGGAGGTAATGCCGTTTTGCCTTTTGCCTGGCCCGCGGTTGTGAATTGCCGGTTGGGCCAGCGTGCCAAGGTTTGAATTTGACCGTTGCAGTATAAATCAGGGCGGTTTCCGATATCCGTTGGGTCACCAAAGTCACGGATACCGGCCGCCTTTACATCTGTTACGTAAATTTTTCCCTTTACATCGGGAGGCAATAAATCCAATTTTTCCTGCTCGCGGAGTATTTGCCAGTCTTTCAAGTCCCGACCTGCAGTAAAAATCGGCGTTTCCCCATCTACCGCCTTATACACCACAGGCGATCCTTCCCTTCCGGAATCTTCTGAAGTATATACCACCGGTGCGTCAAGATGATATACACCCCCTTTTACATGAACAACTACCGATTTGCCAGGTGTTTCTTTTAATTGCGTTCTGACTGCTTCTCTGGCTTTTTCAAGACTTCGAAAAGGACTTTCCCGCGTGCCGTTATTGTCGTCGCTTCCATCGGGTGCCAGGTAAAATGGAACCATATTTTGTTGTGCCCAAGAAACTGAAAACAGCAGCATGAGCAAGCACAATCCGGAAAATATTCTACTAGAAAGACTCATACATACTCTCACAAACACCTTTCGAATACCACATCCGTTCCTATTTCCCATTATATCAAATCGAATGGGAACAGGGGTAGTATGAAATGGCAGAAGAGAGAATGACTATCTCTATTATGAGAATTGTCAGAAGGCGGAATTTCTTGCTATGCCCGATGACTATTGATTTGTCAACGAAGGAGAGCGAAAGGAGGGAAAAGGGAATTCGGAGGAGTTCTCTATCTCTTCTTACCTTGTTTTTAATAATTCTTTAAAATCCAATACAAAAAGTGTTATAAGTCCTTATTTTTTAAGCAAATATCCTTACATTTATTACCTAAAAAACGTTCATAAGTCCTCATTTTACAATGAGGGCGGTGGGACTCGAACCCACGACCCACGGCTTAAAAGAATTCAAGCCCGGCTTTTCAAATATCGTCGTTTTTCGCTTAATTTAAGGCTTTGCAGTTACTTATAAAGGTTTCTGCGAAGCCTTTTTTTTACGGATATTTTAATATATCGGGGGTAATTTTAAGCTATCTTGGGTGTCCTTACAACGATTCTTATGATGTCCCTAATTTATATATTTGAGCATACCAAGACCCCCTTTGCCGGGGGGTAGTGGGAATATATCCCACCACCTGATGATCATATGGTGGGTATCCCCCGCGCCCGGGAGCGGTGATAGTGGGCCTACCAAAATCTTTTTAAAAAAATCGTTTATCGACTTGACTATATTTGTTTCCTAAAACATACTTAAAATGTTGTCACAGTTAATATGAATTTGTTAAAAAGGAAATAAAATGAGTAAAGAGCATACCGCAATGAGGTTAAGCCGGGCGACACTCGACGCGCTGGACGAACTGGCAAAGATGGAAGACAGCAGCAGAACCAAAGTCATCGAATCCGCCATATGCAGTTATATCAAAGCACGGGTACGGAATGACTGCGCCGGGGTAACGGCGCCCTTCCACCGGCTGGAAGATGTTGACCGGGTATCCCAAACCTTCCTCACGTGGCTGAAGGCGAAGCGTGGAGAGGAAGGGGTAGAATTCAAGACCTTTGAATTCATCTGGGACTTTGACGGAAAGCCGGTGATCGTGCTGGCCGAAGCCGACGGGAAGATCGTCAATGAAGATATTGTGGCTGCTTTCCTGATGGAAGATAACGCCAAAAAACTAATCCGGGAACAAAGCAAGTAACATTCACCGAGGTCAGAATGGCCAAACGATTCATGGATACCCAGCTTTATGACAAGCAATGGTACCGGAAGCTAAAACCGGCGCAGAAATGTTTTTATCAGTATTTGTTGCTGAAATGTGACATAGCCGGGCTGTGGGATATTGATATGGAGGCGGCGTCCTTCTACATCGGGGAAGAAATCACCTTAACCATGATCGACTCCCTGAATGCAGGGCAAGAGCGAGTAATCCAAGTCGAAAATAAACTGTGGATATGCGACTTTGTAGAATTTCAGTATGGCCAGCTTTCCGAACAGTGTCCACCTCACAAACCAGTGATTGCCTTACTCAAAAAATACAATCTTTTTGAAAGGGTTATTAAAGGGTTAGTTAAGGGTAAGGAAAGGGTAAGCATTACCCTTGAGGATAAAGATAAAGATAAGGATAAAGATAAAGATAGTCTTAAGGGGGAGTGTGAGGGGGAAATGGAATATCATAATTTTATCCCGAATTTCAACCGACCCAACCCCGATGATGTACAAGCGTATGCTGAGCAGATCGGCTTCGCCGGTTTTGTTCTGGATGATTTTATGGAGTATTATGACCGGGTGGACTGGAAGCAAAAAGATACCCCGATCACCAAATGGCAGCCGCTTGTCAAAGCGTGGAAGAAAAATCAAAAGTCATTGAGCCGTGCCGGGCCAGCAGGTGGAATCGACGTAGAGGCGGCCAAACAGGAAGCACTTAAATACGCGAGGTGAACGGAATGGATTTGACAATCGAATATATCACGACAGAACTTGAGGGTTTTTACCCGAACAGTTGGGCATTAACGCCCAAGATTTTGGGTGAGATGTATGCCAAGCTGAACCGGCTGGGATGGACACAGCATGATTTTGATCGTGCGCTGCGATTGTACCGCGATGCCCCGGAACGGCTGGAAACCAAAACGATCCATACACCCCCCGATGTACGCCAGCTTATCCGACTCCACGACAAAAAAGAGTGTTATTCGTATAGCTTCCCATGTAAACCGGTACCACCGCCGGAATGGAATAAAGGCGCTATGGCAGCTTTCAAGGAAGATGGACGCTTGGGTTTGGCGATTTACATGCTGGCGATGTGCGACCGATA
>JAKJEP010000201.1 GCA_022705365.1 Planctomycetota bacterium
CTCCAGATGACGGGCCAGTTCCAGGATGCGGTCATAACTTTGCCCGACGGATACCATCTGTTCTTTCTGTTCGAACGGAATAAACGCATTTTCGACAACGGTCAGGGCGCCGATCCCGACCACCTTCACAACCCCTTCCTCCGTCATCTGGCGGAGTGCGGGCCGCCTCATCATCTTCTCGCGGCAACTGGCCATCCACGCCTGCCTGCGGCCCCACTGCCCATAGGCAGAACAAAGATCGTTGAAGCCGTCGGGCGTTGCCAGCGGACGGATCACATAATCATAGGGAATCGCATACCGCTCCTGCAGCGCCAGGTAAACGGCATCCGACCAGGATAGCGTCAAACCATTCCGGGGCCAGTGATTGGCGAATTTGAGATATCCTGTCACATCCTCCGCATAGCTCAATAGCCCGTTGGGACCATCGTAATATCCCATCCATTGCATCCACATATGCCCGGGCGAGGGCCGTTCATAGTGTTGGACACTATCCGAACGCATTAGTTGTCCGCTGCGATACGGATACGCCAGCCACTTGTCCGGGCCGGTCGGCAGATTGCCGATGGTGGAAAAATAAATGCGAAAATTGCGGGCGGTATCCGAGAGATTATCAATAACGTACCGTGTGCGCAGCCGATCGGATTCCGGCGTGTTGACTCGATAATTCACTTTGATACGCAAATGGGTTTTCGGATGCAGGTAAACCGTTTCCACCTCCGCCCCCATCGAATCCTGCCACCCCTGGATCGATAAAAGTTCGCACGTCGAAACATCGACCATCTCTTCGACCGCGACATTCCAGAAGGTATGCGCCGGTAACCGCAGTGACCAGACAGACTGTCCGTCCTGCAACCGATCCAGAGCCGTAACATCCCCCCGTGCGTCGATCACCACCCGTATTTTGTCCGCCTGAAGAATAAAATTGCGGTTTGGATCCGTATCCAGCCTTACCGCCGCTTGGCTGGGGGATGCGAAACTAAAAAATATTCCCGACAGCAGTAGCAGCGTTTGAACAAAAGGCATAGATTAGTAATCCCCAAAGGCGACTTCCACCTTTACGGGAAATTTTATCAGACTCGCGGCGATATTCTTCCCTTCGATCAGGAAGACCCCTTTGCTGAGAGTGAACTTGGCCGAAGTAATCCCGCCTTTAGCCCCTTTGTAAACATAATGATCCCCATCACTTTTGATCGTGAAACGGCTGGCATCGATTTTTAGAACCTGCTCAAAATTTCCGAACCGCACCTTGACATCCAGCCCGGAGATACTCTCCGTATCAAAAGTTCCTTTGAGGGCAAAATTCAGTTGCCCCTTATTGTTTATCAGCATGGCCATTCTAGTTACCGTGACGATATCCTGAATTTCATAGGCCCCCATATCGACGGTATTGCCAACCTTCCGCGGATTCCCGTCCAGATCCGTATCATATTCCGCCGCCGCCAGGCTAAAACCGGTATCGCGGCAGGGAGAAGCATATAAAATATGATAATCGCCATTATATTTATCCACAAACTGCGGATCGCTATTGATATTGCCGTCTCCCCAGTTGACGGTGGAATTGGGATCTTTATAAATTCCCGCCGATCCCCCCTGCACATTGGAATACAGAACCGTAATTTCCGCCGCCACTCCGATGGTGCTGAAAAGCTCACCAGCCTCATCGCCATACCCCACACCGATTTGCGAACCGCCGTACAAAGCCAGATTGTCGCGAATAATACTATTGATAAGAATCGGATGGCTGGTATACGTGATTTCTTCTTCCTCCTCATAGGCCGTTACACTTTGCGCTAGCACGCCGCCGCCGTAATTTGCCATATTCCCGGCGATCGTACAGTTCACAATGCGGGGTTGTGCCCCGCCCGTGCAGAAGATGCCTCCGCCCAGCTCTGACGCATTTCTCGCGATCAGACAGTTCACGATGGTCACAGATCCCTCCGTTTCGCACCAAATGCCGCTGGTAGTATTATCCGTAATGATACAATTCGCTACGGTGCAATCCGCTCCCGCCATCACCGCTCCGTACCCGTTGCCGTATGCATTCCGGATGGAAAAGCCCTGCAGGGTGGCGCTGGCGGTGCAATGGATGCCAAAATGTTCATCTCCGGCCTTACCCTGACAATCGATAATCGTATATTCAGGTCCATTTTGCGAACGCAGGGTAATTTTCTTGCTGACAATGAGATCCCGGTTGCCCGCGCCCCTATAAGTGCCGTCCATAACCACGATTTCATCACCATCCGCCGCCTGGTCGATAGCATACTGGATCCGGTTGTAATTGGCCGCTCCGAAATCATCGACCGTGATGGTCTTGCCCGCACAGCAAACTCCCAGCCCCATCACCAGCATACCGGCCACAAACCACTGCCTCAAAGTATCTTGTTTACATATCATAGCCTTCTTCTCTCTTTTAAAAATGCCTTTTTGTAGTATCATCATCGCCGCCTCGGCCTTTCTCTTGCCTGCATACAACATCTTGGTTAATGGTTCCAAGTGTTGGCATCATATCATAACCTTCCCCCGCCCGCCATAAAAAAACCAGTTTTCAGAATAACGCACCTTCATTTTTTCCCGCCCAAAAGCACGCCTAACACGCCCCGGATCAGCGAACGGCCCAGGGAGCTGCCGATGGAACGCAAGGTACTTTTCGCCAGGACCTGGCCAAAACTGTCGCGGGGCCGGCCGGGACCGCGAGTTGGTTTCTTCTGTTCCTGAGGGCCTTTGTCCGGCTGGGCGGCGGCCATCTGCTGTTCGGTCCGTTTTTTGAGTGCTTCAAAGGCCGATTCCCGGTCCACCATGGTTTCATAGCGGCCATAATGTATCGAGTTCTGAAGAATCCGCTGGCGTTCCTCGGAGGTTATGGTTCCGATGCGGCTCTGCGGCGGGCAGACATACGCCCGTTCGACCATGCCGGGAGTTCCTTTTTCGTCCAGAAAGGAAACCAGGGCTTCCCCGACGGCCAACTGCGTAATCACATCCTCGATGCGGAAACCGGGATTCACCCGGAAGGTCTGGGCCATCAGCTTGACGGCCTTTTGCTCCTGGGGGGTAAAGGCCCGCAGGGCGTGCTGCACCCGATTGCCGAGCTGGGCCAGGACCTTATCGGGAATATCCCGGGGATTCTGGGTGACAAAAAATACCCCTACCCCTTTGGAGCGGACCAGCCGGACAACCTGCTCGATTTTGTCCAGCAGGGCGGTGGGGACATCCTCAAATAACAGATGGGCTTCGTCAAAAAAGAACACCAGTTTCGGTTTTTCCAGATCCCCCACTTCCGGCAGCCGCTCAAAAAGTTCCGCCAGCAGCCACAGCAGAAAGGTGGCATAGACTTTGGGCCGGTTGATCAACTGGTCCGCGGCCAGGATGTTAATCATACCCCGCCCGTCGGTGTGCGGGCGAATCCAATCGAAGATATCCAGCATCGGTTCGCCGAAAAATTCTTCGCCTCCCTGCATCTCCAGCTCCAGCAGGCCGCGCTGAATGGCGCCCACGGAAGCCTTGGAGATATTGCCATAGGCGGTGGTGAACTCCGCGGCGTTATCGCCGGCAAACTGGACCATCGCCCGCAAATCTTTCAGGTCCAGAAGCAGGTAGCCATTGTCATCGGCAATTTTAAAGATAAGGGTCAAAACGCCGGTCTGCACTTCGTTCAGGTTCAAAAGACGCCCCATCAGCAGCGGCCCCATGTCCGACACGGTTGCCCGCACGGGGTGTCCGCTTTTGCCGAAGATATCCCAGAAGGCCGCCGGAAATTCCCGGAAGCCCTGCCCGGTCAGATGTAGCAATTGCAGCCGCTCCCGGATTTTAGGCTGTTCGGTGCCCTGCTGGCTGATGCCGGCCAGATCGCCTTTCACATCCGCCAGAAAAACCGGCACCCCGTTTTCGCTCAGGCTCTCCGCCATACGCTGCAAAGTAACCGTCTTGCCGGTTCCGGTCGCCCCGGCGATCAGGCCGTGGCGATTGGCCATTCGGGGGAGCAGATAAAATTCCGTATCCGTCGCGGTTTTGGCAATCAGCATGGGTTTGCTCATGGTAAAATCCTATTCCCTGTTCAAAAAGTCTTTGCTTTACGTTTTGCCTCGAAAAACTGCCTCGCGCACCTTCCCAGCCGGCGGAATCCGGCGCTATTCCGCCGCCGCCCCTCCGCCCTGGTCCGCTGACGGTATCTTACCGAACCGGCAGGAAGGAAAACAGACTTTTTTGGGATTCTTCCGGTTTTGCGGTTAGCCCGCATATCTCACGGGATTTTGACATCTATATTGATAACTACATGGTTCAACATGTCTTATGTTGGCCGCTGCTTGTATAGCCTGTTTTCTGTGGGGACTGCGGCCGGCAAGGCTATTGCCGGATTCAGGAAATCGGAGAAAATATATAAAGCCTTGATATTTATACAATTAGAAGTCTCTGTCCGTCCTCAGCGATCAGGTTTGGGGGTAAAGGACGCTAAGAAAACAGAAATTATTATAGACGCAGGGTACAGCTTGTCTATAGAATGGGATTCAATTCGAGAATGTGCGGACTTCATACAAAAATAGTGGCTGTGAGCCGCGTTTTATGGGAGCCTGGATGGTGGTTTCCAGAGAAGATAAGGACGAATCGCTGCCGGAAGGATTTTAATTAAGACAAACTATAATACCAAGAGAAGCTGGCCGTGTTTGAAACAAAATGTCCCATTTGCCATAAAAAAATCAAGATACCCCAAAATTTCCTGCACCGGAAATTAAAATGCCCGAAATGCAAGGCCTCGTTAAAAGAAGTTAAACAGGAAATCATAGATGATATTTTTTCCCAGTTCTATTCCGCCGCCGCCAGCGAAGCCCGGGGGATTCGCCCGCCGTGGTTACCGAAATTCATGGCAGCAGCGGGGATCTTTCTCCTGCTCTTCAGCCTGGGGGCGTTCCTGTTCATAAAAAATAGCTGGGAAACCCAGAATTATACCAAAATCACCGAACTGGCAAAAACGGCGGAGACCTGTTATCGTGACCGGGAATTTTCTCAGGCTCTCACCGCCTATGATGCCTTGTTTACTCTCGTCGGGGACCGGAAAATAAAAAGCCGCATGTTGAGAAATACCATCGATCAGGCCCGTGACAATTATACCGGCTGCGTAATCCAATATGAAGATTCGATCTGCGCTTCCCTGCAGCCGATGTATTTGAAAGCCCGGGAATTTTTCCAAAAAGGGGGGAACTATCCAAACCTTGCGCAGACCCCAACGCCCTCCTTGTCCGAGACTGAGATCCAGGCCTCCGTGCAAAAATGGGATATGGAAGAAACCCTGGCCCTCTATCAATCCGTATGGGAAAAAATACCCGATCGTCCCGCCCGGGGAGAAAAGCTCAAACATCTGGCTGGTCAAATCCGGGAAGATATGGAGCAGTTGAATCAAAAACTGGCCGCGATGGAGGAACAGGCAGCCCGCAGAGCCGAAGAAGAGTCGCACTTCAAGCCCGCCATGCAGAAATTCCTGAAGGAGATATCCCCGCTGGCCCGGGAATTGGCCGCCATGCAGACCAGGTGGCGGCAGGATTTGAATTATGCCGACTATCAAAAAGCCGCCTACCATCTGGTGCTGGCCTATGAGGCCTGCCGGGAAGATTCCTACGGCTATCCGGAACAAAGAACCATGATGGCATGGGCCAAAGAGGCCGTCCGGAACCATAAACTGGCGGTTACCTATTGGGGCTATATTCAGCAGGGAAGCCGGCAGTATCAGGCCGGGGAGCGGGATGCCTGCCGCCAGACCGCCCTGCGGAAAGGGCAGGAATTTTTGCAAGAGTACGACCGCTATCAGCGTATGTATGAAGCTGCCGAAAAACCGGACATGGAATGGTAGAGGGATTGGGATCCCTGCGGGACTAGCCCGCATATCTCACGGGGTTTTTCTTAACCGATCTGTTCTTCCAGGTATTTTTTGACGGACTGGAGGAACTGGGCGGCCAGGGCGCCGTCGATGATGCGGTGGTCGCTGCAGAGCGTAACTTTCATCATCGGCTGGATGCCGATCATGCCGTTGATGGCGACGACCTCGTCACGAGTGGCGCCGACGGCCAGGATGGCACTTTCCGGCGGATTAATGATGGCGGTAAATTCCTCGACGCCGAACATGCCCAGGTTGGAGACGGTAAAGGTGCCTTTGCCGGCCCCGATGATCTTGCCGCCGCGGGCCTCAGCCGCCAGGCGTTTGGTTTCGCGGGCGATATCGTGCCAGGGGCGCTGGTCAGCGTTGGTCAGGACCGGGACGACCAGGCCGGCCTCGACGGCGGTGGCGACCCCGATATTGACATCGGCGTGGTAGGTGATGGTT
>JAKJEP010000202.1 GCA_022705365.1 Planctomycetota bacterium
CCACCCTTCTCATACTCGCTGCGCACCGTGTGACCCGGTCCTTTGGGAGCTATCATCACCACGTTTACATCCTTGGGCGGCACAATGCACTTAAAGTGGATATTGAAACCATGGCAAAATCCTAACGTATTGCCGGCACTCAAATTAGGTGCTATTTCCGATTCATATACCTTTGCCTGCACTTCATCCGGAAGGGTTATGATGATCAGGTCCGCCTCTTTGACTGCCTCAGAGGCCTTTTTGGGTTGAAAGCCGTGCTCTACGGCCAGTTTATAATTGTCTGTACCTGCCAGTTCCGCCACAATCACCTTCAAACCGCTGTCCCGCATGTTCTGGCTGTGGGCATGACCCTGGCTGCCGTAACCGATTACCGCGATTGTCTTGCCCTGCAGGGGTGCGATGGGGGCCTGTTCACCATAATAACTTATTGCTTCACTCATTCTTATTATTCTCCTTGGATTTACTCTCTGCCTGGTTTCTCGAATACCGCGGCATTGCTATCATTCCTGTTCGAGCTACATCTTTTACTCCATACGGCCGGCAAACGTCAATAAAAGCTTCAATCTTTTCTTCCGGACCGGCTATCTCTACCATAACGAATTTCGGGCTTATGTCCACCACTTTTGCCTGGAACATATTAATTATTGTTTGAATTTCCACTCTTTTTTCCGGCGGGGCTGAAATTTTAATCAGCATCAAATCCCGCTGCACCAGATTTTCACGCGTCCAGTCATATACCTTCACCACCGGCACAATCTTGCCTAATTGCTTGCGTACCTGCTCGATTATATCATCATCCCCCACCGCCACAATCGTCATCCGGCTTAATCCTGGATCGTCCGTTCGCCCCACCACCAGCGAATCGATATTGAAACTACGGGCCGCAAACATCCCCGCCACATGAGCCAAAACCCCCGGCTGATTCTGAACCAGGGCACTGATTGTGTGTTTCTTATTCATCAATATCACCGTTTTTCCTTATCTAAATGCCGAAAGAAACCAAACCGCTTTCGGATATTATTTAAATATTTATTTAACATATACTTACGTATTGCCGAGTGATGTTTTCTATTACAGCCGTTCAACGGTTTCTGTCGGCAGGCCCGCCATTTCATGCAGGCCTTTGCCAGCGGCTACCATCGGCCATACATTCTCTTCACGTTCAACGTGAAAATCAACCACACAGCAATTTTTCTCTTGCAGCATTTTTTCAATAATACATGGCACTTCCGATTTCTTCGTCGCCGTCAGGCCCACCGCCCCAAACGCCTCGGCTACCTTGGCAAAGTTGGGATTCTGCAAATACGATTTCGAGTAGCGCCTGCCGTAGAAAAGCTCCTGCCACTGCCGTACCATCCCCATATACCCGTTATTCAAAACACACACTTTTACCGGCAGTTTCTGTTCCACCGCCGTCGGTAGCTCATTGAGAGTCATGCTGAAACTGCTGTCGCCATCAATATCGACGACCGTCACGCCCGGGCAGGCAATTTGCGCCCCAATTGCCGCTGGGAACCCAAATCCCATCGTGCCCAGTCCGCCGGAACTGATAAAATGCCGCGGCTGACCAAACCGATAGAATTGTGTCGTCCACATTTGATGCTGGCCAACCCCAGTACAGACAAGTGCATTGCCTTTAGTCTGCCGACACACTTCTTCAATAACATATTGCGGTTTTATTCCCTCCCCATCATTTTTATAGGTCAGAGGATATTTTTTCTTCCATTCGTTGATCTGGGCAAACCACTTCTCCCGCCCCCGTGGCTCGATATATTGTACCATTTCCGACAGAATCAACCTGGCATCGCCCACCACCGGAATATCCACCTTCACACTCTTGGAAATACTTGTCGGATCAATATCTATATGGATAATCTTGGCTTGTGGAGCAAACCGCTTCACATCTCCGGTAATCCGGTCATCAAACCGGGCCCCGATCGCCACCAGTACATCACACTGCTGAATCGCATAATTCGCGTAGGCCGTGCCATGCATCCCCAGCATATGCAAGGACTTAGGATCGTTTTGATCGAAGCATCCCAATCCCAACAGCGTAGTGGTAATCGGCACATTAGCCTTCTGAACCAAGGCACTGAGTTCTGCAGAGGCATTTGACAAAACCACCCCACCACCGGCATAAATCACCGGTCGTTCCGCTGCGTTGATCGCCTCGGCCGCACGTATAATCTGGCGGCCATGCCCCACTTCGCGTATCCGGTAACCCGGCAGATCCATTTCATCCATACCATTATTCAAGATCGCCTTGCTCGTCGAGACATCCACCGGCAGATCGATCAAAACCGGGCCCGGCCGGCCCGTCCGGGCAATATGGAATGCCTCCCGGATAATCCGCGCTAAATCCTTGACATCCTTGACGATATAATTGTGTTTGGTTATCGGTCTGGTTATCCCGGTAGTATCGGCCTCCTGAAAGGCGTCATTACCAATCAGAAATGTCTTTACCTGGCCCGTGATCGCCACCAGCGGGATCGAATCCGCATGGGCCGTAGCCAGCCCCGTCACTATATTGGTCGAACCCGGTCCGGAGGTAACTAAAACCACCCCAACCTTGCCGCTGGCCCGGGCGTACCCGTCCGCCATATGCGTGGCTCCCTGTTCGTGCCGCGACAGGATAAACCGGATCGGACTATGGTATAAGGCGTCAAAAATCGGCAATACCACCCCGCCCGGATAACCGAATATGGTATCCACGCCTTCCCGCTGCAGCATCTCACAGAGAATCTGTGCACCGGTTTTTTCCATTTCCTGAGGGGGGTTGCCCGGCATTTCCGGGCGCAATGAAACTGTACTCTTACTCATGGTTCTGGGCTCCTTCTTACATCAGCCATCGATTGCCGGGCTGCCGCAATCCACACCGAGCTGCCAGTATTGCCCAAATTAACCACATCTTGGGATTAATCCGGCACAATCCGAATTTTACGCTCAGACTGCGGTCCCGAAATTTTAAAACCACAATTTAACAAGTATAACTCTATTTTCGGCTTTTGACAAGCATTGTTTGCCAAAATTTTCTGTTTTTCCCCTCTTTTATCCTCTAATTGACCTCCAGATGGTCTTTTTCCGGCAATTTCGGGAATGGGTTATGCGGTTCCGCCTGGTACCAGTAGGCCACCGATGCGATATCATCCTGCAGCGGTAAATATCGCCCGCCAGACCGCCACCCCAGCGCCTGGATCGTCACCTTCAGATCCTTCTCAAACCGCACCGGGTCCATAATATGCCACCGATACATCCCAAACCGCGTCTGCGACTGATACAGCCCGTCCGGCTTAATCACATGAAATCCCGTGTAAGGAGTCGTGAAATCCCGATACCCATCCCCGATGTCATCCCGTGCATGGAAATTATACGACCCGCAGAAATAATCCTCTGTCCCGGTCCCGCAGATCGTCGGGAACTCCGTATCCCCGTCCAGATAGAACTTGATCTCCCCTTCGCCCCACCAACCCGTATTGTTCGTCTGCCAGGCCATATACGTGCCCACATACTGGCCCTGGCCCTTGATCCCATCGACGATGGTGAACACATCCTTATACGGCAGCGGATTCACTCGCCGGAACTGGGCATGAAAATACCCCACATTTTCCGGCACCTCCGTCAGCGTATAATCAATCTGATAATACAGCGTCATCGCCTCATCCGCGACATTCTCCATCGTAATCTTGCACGACTTGCGGAACGGCATCTGCCAGTAGCAGTTCAGCCCGCTGCCCGGATTCACGCACACCGCCAGCGACGAAATCTGTTTGTATTTATTCCACCCGGCGGCAAAAAAATCCCCCACCGGAACCTCCACGGACGGCTCCGTCTCGCCATCCCAGTAAAACCGCAGGATCGAATACCGGAAATGCCCCGTCGGAGTCATCCAGATATGCTGAATCGCCCCCGACCCCGTGATCTCCCCCAGCGTAAAGATCTGCTTAGGCTGAATATGTATATACGGCGATACCTTCCACCCCTGCCCCAGGTCCCGCGCCGCATTCTTCGCCAGCCCGTCGGTGGACATCCCGCCCTTGCCCTTCTCCCCCGTAAAATTCTCCGGGCTGATCGACCGCGTCTGCGCCTTCGTCAGCAGCGGCAGCGTATTCATCCCCATATTCAATCCGTTAAATTCCGCATCCTGTGCTTGTACCTTCGCCATCGTAAAAACTCCCATAAAAACCAACACTCCAGCCAGAACCACCTCTTTTACCATTTCACTCTTTCTCATTTTTTCCCTTTCTGAAGAACCGATTCACATATGCTTTACGTACTCTACTATTTCGATTAAACCTTAAAATCGTCGTCCAGTATAAACTCGTATTTTTTCCATGTAAACACCACCCTGAGCAATAAAAATCACCACTCTGAGAACTTGTTTATCGGAGTTTAGCGCCGGAAATGGAATCTTTATTGAAACGGTACCTTCCCGCGGTAAGCGGAAAGGTACCGTTGAGTTTTTATGGAACGGGCAGGTAATTTCTCGCAGGTCTTTTCCTATTTGACCTTTTCGTATGTAATGATGACGGCACCGGGCTTCTCGTCAATATCGACGCGGAGTCCTTTGCTCATCAGGTCACTGCCGGTGACTTTAGCGCTTTGGCCTGTTTCCAGGTTGGTGATTTGATACCGGGCCGCGGGATCCAGCCCTTGCAGGGCGAAATCGGCGCTGCGAAAATAGCAGTCCCCGCGGCGATGGGCGTGAACCATACCGCCGGACAGGTCGCTCGACCGGTCAAACTGCCAGACCATCCAGACATCGTTGGCGGTGGTATAGGGAGTGAGCGGATAGAAATCACCTAAATAATAAGGCGAAACTTCCCGCCACATCTTGACATATTTGCGGATCATTTCATAGTCATATTCTTTTTTCCGCATATCCATGCAGAAGGACATCATGGGCGAGGCGATACAGCCGTGCATCTGATAGGAATTGCATTCCGGTGCTGTTCGAACGGCCCCGCGGCTGTGGAAGGGCAGCCACAGATCGAAACCGTAGGTATGGCACTGATGAACGACCGGATTAAATTCACAATCGCTTTGCAGCAGGGGCAGTGCCCGGCGCATGGTTTCCAGGTCATCCCGCCGGCCGCCGCTGGCACAGGAGTCGATCATCATGCCCGGATGACGCCGCTGAAGTTCATCCCAATAGGCCAGATAACCTTCAACATAGCGGATTTCGGTGATTCCCTGCCGGTCCTCAGTATCGTTATTTCGCCAGAAGGACAGCGGATCAATGTTATAATCCTGACGATACAAATCGATTTTCTGTTCGGTGATGATTTTGCCCACCTTGTCGGTAATCCATCGCACCGCTTCCGGCTCATCCAACCTAAATAATCCGCCGTTCGCTCCGCCAAAAACCCATTCCGGACGATTCTGGGTGATCCAGGTCCCGCCGGAAACCCGTTCCGGCTCGAACCAGACGATGGTCTGTATATCTTTGGCATGGGCATGTTCGCTGATAGCACGGATACCGTCAGGATAGCGTTTGGGATCCACCTCCCAGGTCCCTACCTGGGGCCAGCCGACAGCAGGATCACAGACATACCAGCCGGCGTCCATCCACCAGTAATCGAGCTGGATGCCCTCTTCCAGGAACCGGTCGATAAACAGGATTTCCTCTTTCTGATTGCACATCAGGCCGGGAAAATGATGCCCACTGACCCCTGCCAGTTTCGGCGTGATCCGCTTGCCGTAATCCTTGGGGAAATTATGGTCCAGCATCCATTGCCGCCAGAGGTTCTGACCCCGAATCCAGTCGCCCTGATAGAACAGCAGGGCAATCAGCGGCGTGCGGACTTCCTCGCCCGGCCGCAGCTTGAAATGGGTCAGTTCCTGGCCGCCCAGCACCCGCAGGTTCAGGGCCTCATCGCGAATAAACTGAGATGCCCACTGGCCCGGCCAGCCGATGGCCATCATAATCCCATCGCCGCCGGCATTCAGGTTGTAATAGGGCCACTCGAAATTGGTAGGCCGGCCGTTTACGGAGGTGAATTGTTTGACGGTACCCGGCACCAACTCCGTTTTCAGAACGGCAAAAGCGTTAACCGTGCAGTCGTCGCCCCGGTTGTGATGCAAAACAAACTGCCCTTTGGAGCCACAGCTAAAATCCGTATCCAGAGCCTGAAGATTTTCGATAATGGGAGAATCCTTGGCGGCGGTATTCTTCAGATACACCGTCCATTCCGCCGTGGGGAAGTCGTTAAAGGCCACCCCTACGCACCGCACCTCCAGCCCGGCCCGGGCATCGGTATAGAACAGGGTATATTGCGTGCGGAATT
>JAKJEP010000203.1 GCA_022705365.1 Planctomycetota bacterium
CCGCCGCCTTCCAAAGCTGCTTCGGCCCCCCTTCCGGCCAGGTCAGAGGCAAATCCGTCTCCCGGGAAATCCCATTATAATCCGGCCCCCGCCAGTTCGGCCAGTCCGCCCCCCCGCATTCCGCAGCCCCAAACACCCACCCCAGCCAACCTGAAACCAACACCACTAACCGCAGCTTCTCATCCTGCCTCAGCATCCAGCAACCTATCCAAATAACTCATTCAAACTGACATCACGACAACACATGATTATACCCAACCAGACAGCTAATGGCAGGATATTTTGGTATTACAATTAAATCTATCCCTACCCACAACCAAATTTTTCCAATTCAAACCCATTTTTTTGTAAGTTTTTCCCCCCAAAAGAGTCTAATATGGCAGATATGGCGGGCAAAAGTACAGCGATGGAGGCCGATATGGCGCAGCCGGCTGAGACGGAAGACGAGCTTCTGGTCCGGCGGTTTGCCGAAGGTGATTTATCGGTCTTTGACCATATCGTAGAGCGTCATCAGCAGCGGGTGGCGAAACTGGCCTGGCGGCTGCTCGGCTGGACGGATGAGGCGGAAGATGTGGTGCAGGATGTGTTCCTGGCGGCCTATAAAAAACTGGCTGATTTTCGCGGCCAGGCCAGCCTGGGCAGTTGGCTGACCGCCATAACTATCAATAAATGCAGGACTTGGCGGCGAAAGCGGCTGCTGCGCTGGAAAATCCATTCCGCCGCCCAGCTTGATAACCATACTTGTACGGATGAAAACCATGAACGAACCTTCGATCAGGAAACCTGTAACCAGCTTCGACGTACTATCCAAATACTACCTGCCAAATTGCGGGAAGTAGTGATACTGAGGTATCTGGAGGAAATGCCCATAGCGGAAATGACCGCCGTTTTGAACGTCACCGAAAATACCGTCCATGTCCGGCTGAATCGCGCCCGAACCAGACTCCGTGAACATCTGGGAAACCTGTTCGAGGAATAAACCATGAACGAAGAAAATTTGAAAAATCTGCTGCATCAGATCGACCGGACCACCAGCCCCCCACCGATCCCTGCCGGTCTGGCCCATCGGGTCCGCCAAAAAGCAGCCCGCCAAAAAAGATGGGCTATTGCCATCCCCTCCGCGGCTGCGGCCTTGCTGGTTCTGGCAGCCACAATGTTTATATTAACCAAAAATGAGCAACCCGCCGCCAGACCGATACCAAATATAGAAAAACCGTCGCTGATGGCGGAAAATTCGTCCGTATCCCCAGCCGAAATAGCCCGCCTGCAAACAGAAATCGACCAGCTCAAAGCGGAGGCGGACGCCCGCATGAAGATCGTGCAGGAGCTGATCGCCCTGGAGAAAAAGCGGAAGACGCTGGATGAACTGGAGCGGAAGCTGGCCTCCATGAAAGATCCGCTGGAGGAAGTCCGCCAGCAGGTGGAGAAGGCCGCGTTCGTGCTGGTCTATCAGGCCGATCGCAAGCTCAGCGAATACAACCTCCGCGATTCGGCCCTGGCTGACTATCATCAGGCGGTGAAATATTTTCCCGATACTCTGGCTGCTCAAAAAGCCCGGCAAAAAATTACCGAACTCGAAACCTCTCAAAATTTGAAAGGAGATTTATTATGAAGTCAAGAATCCTGATAACTTTTTTAAATACAATTGTTTTTGCATCTTCTATGGCATCTGCTCAACCGGGAGGGGGAATGGGGGCGGTAATGCCGGGCCAATCCATTGCAGACAATTCCAATCCCAGTCTCTCTTGCTTGATTAAAATTGACATCGCACCAGAAATATTGGCATTAAATCCGGAAATTCTCCAAACCTTGCTAAATAGCCCTTTTATTAAAGAGTTTAACCAAAAATTAGATGATTCGGATTTCCTTGACAACGTAATGGGGAATGTAAATATTTGTGTTGACATGTTAGCCTCTGCTCCCCAGCCATCTGGCGCACCATTGGGTATGATGATGGCTACGCCAGGCGGCGGCCGATCGATGCCCGCATGGGAAAACCAGATAGGCGGTCAATTATATAAAATCCGCCTAACCAGCCGTCTTATTGATGATGAAACGCTAACAGCAAATGCCGCAGAGATATTTAAGCAGATTGCCACCCGTCTGGATACAACACTCAGACAGGAATTCGACAAATACCTGGGAGAATTGAGTCGTCAACGGGAAATAGCCATAACCAATCAGAACAAAACACAAAACGAAATGGACAATTTGCAGCGTTCGGAAATGGTATTACAAGAGGAGGCCGGCCAGAGTAATTTATCCCGCGAAGCCATTTTAAACCAGATGAAAGACCTGGAAAATGAAAGGCAACAACTGCAAATGAATCTGGCGTCATTACAGGCCCGCCGCGAAGCCATCAATCGGGAAACAGCAGAAATATCGAAACGTATGGAAGACAAAATGGGTAATGACCCGGTCATCGGGAATCTAAAGGAAATATTGGAATTAAATATAAATAAAAGGGCCCTGGCAAAACAAATGGTTGAAAACGGAACAGCCCCACAAACCGAAATTTCCGAGCCGGAGGAAAAAATTGCCCGTACCCAGATCGAAATCGCGGAACGTCAGGAAGAATTAAAAAAACAGGCGGGCGGATCGTCGGAAAAGTGGAGTAACGAACTTTCCGAAATGGCGATTCAAACGGCAGAGATGGAAGCCCGTTTAAATTTTGTGAATAACCAGCTAGCACAGATGAAGGAAAAAAATCTGCTGGCATTGGCGTATCAATATGAGCGGGAGGTGGTGATGAAAATGGGGCTGGTGCGGGAAACCTATGAACAGGCTGGCTGGATGGTCCATAATTTGCAGAGGCAAATGGATTCCATGCAGCCGCCCAGTGTAACCATCCTCGGCGGGCAGCCGGAACCGGAAGAAAAGAAGGCAGAAGAAAAATAAGCAGCATTTTTTTCATAAAAACCGACCGGCTCCTATTTCTATATGGGCCGGTTTTTTTGTGAATAGGGATTGATAGATTCGCCCCTGCTCCATAAAATCAGATAGTTCGATTCTTTATAAGAGAGCAGGAGTATGTCAGAACGGGTTATTATAACGGGTGCGACAGGTTTTATCGGCGGCGCCTTGTGCCGGCATCTGGCTGGGTGCGGTTACGAAGTGATTGCCCTTACCCGCCTTGGTAATCCCCGCCGCCCGGAACTGCCGAATATCCGGATGGTCGAGTGGGATGCCGTCACCTGCGCCGGCTGGACCGAATATGCCGATGGGGCTTATGCCATCATCAATCTGGCCGGCGAAAATGTCGGTACGGGGAGCTGGACGGCTGAGAAAAAGAGCAAAATCCTCGGCAGCCGCCTCAATGCCATCGCCGCCGTACTCGAAGCGGTGGAGCAAGCCCTTCGTAAGCCCCGGCTTATCATCCAGGCCTCCGCCATCGGCTATTACGGCAGCCGGGATGAGCAGATTCTGGATGAGCAAGCCGCCCCCGGCCGGGGCTTCCTGGCGGAGGTCTGCCGGCAATGCGAAAAAAAATCCGCCCGTTTTTTTGATTTCCCCATCCGCTGCGCTATAATCAGGTTAGCGGCGGTTTTAGGGCCGACCGGCGGCATATTAACCCAGCTCATTCCGCTTTTCCGGAAGTTTCTGGGAGGCTGTCCCGGCAGCGGCCAACAGTGGTTCTCGTGGATCCACCTGGCCGACGCGATAGGAGCGATAGAATTCATTATGAAAAACGAAACAGCACAGGGCATATGGAATCTCTCCGCCCCCCATCCGGTGCGGGCGAAGGAATTTTATACCCGCTTAGGCCAGGTCCTGCACCGCCCCTCCGCTCTGCCCATCCCGGCCCTCACCCTGAAACTGCTGCTGGGCGACAAAGCCCGGGAACTAATCCTGGCCAGCCAGCGGGTACTGCCCCAACATCTGCTGGAGGCCGGCTTTACGTTCCGTTTTCCCGATATCCGGGAGGCGTTACTGGATAGTATAGAGTCCTCAAAAATAAAGGAGAATTCCCTATGAATCTCAAGGAATATTTCGAAAAAACCGAAGGCACCGGAGTCCTGGCCACGGCAGACGCCGAGGGCCGGGTCGATGTAGCACTATATGCCCGCCCGCACGTCATCGAAGATAACACCGTCGCCTTCATCATGCGGGAGCGGCTCAGCCACCATAACCTCCGCTCCAATCCCCAGGCCGCTTACCTGTTCATCGAAAAGGGGCCGGGCTATAAAGGCAAGCGGATCTACCTGACCATGCTCCGTGAAGAAACCAATACCGATCTGATCAAGCAGTTGGTCCGCAAGGAACACGGCATGGACAATCCGAAAGACGATGCCAATCGTTACCTGGTCTTCTTCCACGTGGACAAGGAGCGGCCCTTAATCGGCGACCATCATGTATGACTGGATTTTCGGGTAAACCGAATCATTTCAGCGGCGCAATCCGGATATTCCGATACGCCACGGGGCCGTGATTTCCCTGGAACATCAGCGGACCGGCTGCATTTTCTTTTTCGGTGACGCCGCCGGGAGTCTGGGCGGGCATTTCCAGATCCTTATGAAGAATCTGCCCGTTGAGTTCTACTTTGATAAATTTGGCGTTGGCGATTTTATTACCGGAGGCGTCAAATTTCGGGGCCTGAAAGTCAATCACATATTTTTGCCACTGGCCCGGCTTTTTGCAGGCATTTACCGGCGCCGGCGCCGCCCCATAAATGGCTCCCATGTCGCCCGGCCCCATGGTCTCCCGGCCGTAACTGTCCAGCACCTGAATCTCATACTCTCCCATCACATAAACACCTGAGTTGGAATCTTTCGGCACCATCAGCTCCAGTTCGATATGGCAATCCCCGAATTTTTCCTTCGTATAAATATCCAGGCTGTCATTATGCTGCCGGGGCAGATTGATCATCTCGCCGCTGCCGGGTTTGGCCGCTAGCATCTTCGGATCATCGGCTGCGAGTTCCGCCTTGCCCACCACCCATTTGCTGGCCGCCGGGTCTCCCTTCACTACCCAGTTATTCAAATCTTTCCCGTTAAACGGAACTGTGGCGTTGGACTGACACCCAACCCCAAGTGTATAGAAAAGCGTCATGCTAACCACAAAAACGATTGACCGTACTGTCTTCATCTTTTGTCCTTTCCTGTGAAATATTTGCTTTAACGATTTTTTTACCTAGGAAAAACGCAGAATTATTCTTGTGATACCATTATAGCAGCCAACAAAGAAATAAAAATATTTATTTCCCTTTCCGGCAATAAAAAAGGCCGGTTGCTTTCCGGGCAACCAGCCTTATTTTCAGCTTCTGGTGCTTTTTTATTCTCCCGGCGCCTTCAAGGCTCCAAACCGAAGGTCTTCCTGTTCCTGCTGGAGGATAATCTTGGGCTTAATCAGAATAAGCAGTACGCTTTCGTCCTTGACAATCGATTTATTGGTGAACAATCGTTTCACAATCGGAATCTTACTCAAACCGGGAACACCGATTTCCTTTTCGATTTCACCGGTCAGCTTCTGTCCGCCCAGCAGCAGCGTCCCGCCATCCGGCACCGAAACACGAGTCTGAATATTATTTTCCTGGACAACCGGCTGCTGAATAATACCCGTTGAGGCAGCACTGCCGGTATCGGTATCTACATTCCCGTCTTCGTCGGTAGTAGTTTCGGTGGTAGCCCCACCTGCCTGATTAAAGATGAAGGTTTTCATCTCCAGCAATTTTTCCTGGATCACTTCTACATTGAGAATTACATACCGCTTGTCCACGGTAATTGTGGGTGCGATAACCAGTTCAATACCGGTACCCGTGGTTGCTGTTGTTGGAGTGTAGAGACCCACCCGGTTGCCGGTTTCCGCCGTTAACTGCGAAACATAGGCTTGCGTAACGTAAAAACTTACCGTTGCTTCTTCACCGTTAAATACGGTAACATGCGGAGCCTCCAGCGACCGGCTGCGCTGATGCGCCTGCGTCGCCCGCATCAGGAAATCCACCTGAATGTTATCCAGAAAGGAACCAGCCATCGAAAAAGCGGTAGGCACGGAACCGCCTCCTAACGAACCGGGAACACCGGTGGTACCCGGCGTCGTAAAACTGGATGAATCCTGGGTAATCGGCAAGGCGGTTGTCCGATTCCAGGGCCCCGGATTGGCTCTCTGATTCAACACCCGGTTTCCATAAACAGGATTAACAAGCGGATTCCCGCTAGCATCCACAGCCGGGTCATAGCCGGCATTGCCCATATTCAGGAAGAAATCAATATCCACCCCTATATCTTCCAGAAAATTACTGTTAATCAGCAAAAATCTCGACTCAATAGACACCTGTTCACCCA
>JAKJEP010000204.1:0-325 GCA_022705365.1 Planctomycetota bacterium
AATGGCCCTTCTCCGGAAAATTTTCCCAAAAAAAAGAATGCCC
This sequence comes from Planctomycetota bacterium, assembly GCA_022705365.1. Lineage (GTDB taxonomy): Bacteria > Planctomycetota > Phycisphaerae > Sedimentisphaerales > SM23-30 > JAKJEP01. The sequence goes on from JAKJEP010000204.1 coordinate 44, forward strand.
TATCTACATCAAAGGATATTATACAGGATAGACCGCTCCTATGCAATACCCTGTATGGCGATTACCAATCTTGGGCCGCAGCTCATTGCCAGCAAAAGGGCAACGACGATAACTACATTATTTGCAAAATGTTATAGCGCATCCGGGCGGCTAAGAGTTTAGTCCATTCTCAAGTCCTGTGCCAACTGTTCAATGAGCTGATTGAGGTTTTGCTGTTTTTCCTGCGACTGCTTTTGCAGTTCCGGGATGCTGCCGGGGCCTTTGGTGATTTCTTCGAGGCGG
>JAKJEP010000204.1:335-6270 GCA_022705365.1 Planctomycetota bacterium
CGATATACTTGCTGCGTAGTTTCTTCTCATCTTCGGTGTTGCCCAGGCTCTTGAGGTTTTCGCGCAGGCGCTGCTGGTCGGCGAAGAGGGCTTCGCGTTCCTGCTGGAGCTGCTGGATGGATTGTTCCAGTTGGGCGATTTCGGCCTTGACGGCGATGATCTGCTCCAGTTGCCGGCGGGTTTCCGGGCTGATGTACTTATCCCGCACGAATACTTCAATCAGATCCGGCGTGATATTGGTTACCGCCAGGGACTCCCAATTATCTCGCATTTCCCGGACCTCGAATTCCGTTACTTTCTGAGCCGGGGCCGGAACCTCAAACCGCAGGAAACTATCCGTTTTTTCAATCGGCTCGACTTTGGTCAGCAGTTTCCAGTCGGCATGAGCGGGGTGCTCAATCACGACGGTTTTATCCTTATCATTCTTGTTGTCCAGGTTATAGACTTTCGTTTCGATGATGGCCCGGTGCATCTGCATGGTCCCGCGATTGATGATGACGCGGTCCACTCGCTCGCTCTTGCTGCCGAGTTTGGTGTTGACGTGCAGGCCCAGATCGACGGCGTAGGTGATGTAACGCTGCTCATCGGGTTTGACCGTCTGGATCAGGGCCTCACCGACATAGCTGTCACCCTGCATGACGGTCAGCGGCCCGCCTTCCAGGGTCAGGCCGGTGGTGTTTTTGAGGCGGACGGCAGCAAGGGGATTTTTGGCGCGGGCGGCCTCGTTGTAGAGGTCCACACCCTGGCCTTCCAGGTCCCGGGCCACAATGGGCAGCATGGCGGAACGGTTCCGTTCGACGGTAACGGGATGGTCGATTTTATACTCGAACAAATCGCCCACCTCGCGGGTAACGGTCTCGGCCTCCAAATCCCGCATCCGTTCCGCCAGATCTACCTGATAATCAAATTCCATTTTCCCCTCCGCAGGCATTGCCGCTGCAGCCGGGGCGGGCGGGGGCATATCCGCCATCTCCAAAGACTTCATTGCTCTGGCCAGTTTGGCTCTGGCCGGTTTTTGGGCAGGTGCACCCGCCATCCGACCGGCTTCGGGCAGGCTGGGGGCCAGGGCCATTTCCTCTTCCACCTCGACATGGGGCCGCATCTTGAAGATGGGATCGTAGAGATTCTGGACAAAGGAGATGGGCAGGCCGCTAACCAGGGAAAGCTGGACATTGCTCCAGTCTTCCTCGCTGATGTTGTCCACAATGGCCCAGCCCTGCAAAAACGGCTGGGAGTCCTCTTGCAGGGAATCCGGCAGGAGGATCCGATAGGTGGCCTTCCAGACCGGCATCTCGGTTACATAGCTGACCAGCAGCTCCCTCGGTTCATTACCGGACGTACTGATGCTCAGAATTTTTTCATCCCGCCGATGCTGCTGGAAGAGAATCTGCATATACCGCTGGATATCCTCCGCCAGCCGCTGGTCCAGAAACCGGACGGACTGGATTTCATCGGTCCGAAAACTGCGGAGCTGGCCGGCGGTGTCAAAGATACTCAGGTAGAAGGCGGGTATTTCCAGTTCTTCCTCTCTGCTGATCCGCTGCTCGATACCTGCCACGGTTCCCTGTATCTGTTCGGAACCAACTGAAAGTTCGATCTGGCAGCCTTGTAATTGGCCCAGGATTTGCGGCAGTCCCACGGGGCCGCGCAGATCGAAGGTATAATCGCCCAAAAGCTGGTCAAAGGTCTTGGTGCTGTCATAGACGATACCGGTGATGGGCGATCCGCTTAAATCGATGACTGTCAGGCTTTTAAGGAGGTCATTCATCTGTTCTTTCTTGAAGTGAATCTCGACGTTTTCCCCGCCGGTCACGGTTCCCTGCCGTTCAAAGTATCCTATCCCATGCTTGTATAATATGACTTTGCGAATGGGAACCCCCCCGTTTTTACCGGTATCTGCCGCCCGGCTGGCCTGAGTGCCGTAAAAGGCGATTACCGATAATCCTGCCAGAAAAAGCTTGATGCGTGTATTTTTGGTTTCCATAGGTATCATCCTTTCCATAAAAAAGTACTGAAGTCCGACACTTGGTTATATGGACGTATTGTAATCTAAATAGACCGGCTGGGGTAAAAAAAGTTCCTGAATCACGAAAGTTTTACAAATCTTTTACCCAAACAGCCGATTTCTCCCTGAAATAACAGGATCCTATCATTGAAATAATGCTGATAACCAAACCGCACACCAGTTCTATCCATTTTCCCGTCTTCCTTACCGGCCCGAATGAATTAAGTCAAGGCTTATTCAAACCGATTAAGCTAAAAGTCGGAAAGAATAGAATTGACCGCGCATGGATTTGCTGCGTTGGCAGATAAAAAAACGACGACATTACAAATAAGGAGTGCTCTGGAATGGCAAGCGATTTGTCAGGAAATGTAAATCCGACTTTGATCAAGGCTTTTGTTAAGTCAACCAAAAATGTTTTTAACACGATGGTTGGCATTGAGATTGAACTGGGAAAGCCCGATATTAAAATCGATCCCACTCCCAGCTATGATGTATCCGGGATCGTGGGTTTTTCCGGTGATGTTGCCGGTTCCGTGGTAGTCAGCTTCTGTAACGATACCGCCGTTTCTCTGGTCGAATCCTTTTGCGGAGAAAAACTACGCAGCGACTCGGAAGACTTTGTCGATGCGATTGGCGAACTGTGCAACATGATTGCCGGCAACGCCAAAAAGGAGTTTGGGCTGACCGCCAATATCGGTATCCCCACCGTTATTATCGGGCATAATCATACGGTGGCCCGTTTGCGGGATGTCCCCTGCATTACCATACCCTGTTCCTGTACGGCGGGCCATTTCGCGGTTGAAATCAACATCAAGCAAGTTATATTCGCTGCGGTTTGAGGAGCTAAAAAATGAAAGTATTACTGGTAGATGATTCCAGAACCATGCGGAATATCTGGAAAAAAGTAATTACCACGATTAACAATTCCGAAGCGGTGGAGGCCGGAGACGGGCTGGAAGGCTTGAAAGCCGTGAAGGAACAAGGCCCTTTCCACTTAATGCTGGTGGACTGGAACATGCCCAATATGGACGGCCTGACGATGGTCAAGAAAGTCCGGGAAACCAATAAAACCACGCCGATCATCATGGTCACCACCGAAGCGGAAAAACCCAGAATTATTGAAGCCATCAAAGCCGGTGTAAATAATTATGTAGTCAAGCCCTTTACCCCGGAGACCCTACTGGAAAAAATCGATGAAACCCTGAAGAAAGTTCCGCAGCCGGCTTAAGCAGGACATGCCCAGGGATTCACCTTGCCTCGGGTCGATCAAAATGAGGTTTATGCCATGCCGCTAACGTCGAGTAAAATTTTCAAGGTCGATATCAGCGAAGATAAAGTGACGGCACTCCTGTCATTGAATGCCGGGATTGCCGCCCAGTCCGCCGCCAATCTGGATATTATCGGACAAATAGCCGAATTAAAAATTCCCCTGACCAGCGAGGCCAAGGCCCGCATAGCCGAATTCGCCCAGGCCCTGGCGGAAAATGTCATCCCGGAGCCGGTGGTGATTGCCCGGGGCAAACCGCCGGAACATGATCATAACGGCTTTATCGAAAAACTGTATGAAAAAAAGGAGCCGGCCACTCCGGAAGAAGGGGGAAAAGCCAAAAGTTTTTATGACCAGACGCAAATTATCACGGTCGAAATGAATCAGGAAATCCTGCGGGTGGTACCCCCTACCACGGGCAAAGACGGAATTGATATTTACGGCCAGAAAATCGCCCGCAAACTGGGGCGGGAAGCGCAAATCAGTCTGGGCGTCAATGTCGAGCGAAAGGGCGACTTGATTGTGGCCGGCTGTGCCGGAAAACTGGATTTCTCGGGGAATAAGGTGGCCGTATTTCCCAAGCTGGAAATCGCCGGAAATGTCGATTTTGCGGTCGGGAACATCGATTTCAGCGGGGAGGTGCTGATCGCCAAAAATGTGCTGGATCTCTTTAAAGTCAAAAGCTCTTCCACCATTACCGTCCAGGGACTGGTCGAAGCGGCGGAAATCAGCGCCGGTCAGGACCTGATTGTGTTAGGCGGAATAGCCGGGAAAGAAAAAGGGATATTCTCCGCCGGACAAAATCTAAAATCCAAATATATTACCAATGCCAAAGTGATGGCCGGCGGGAACATCACGGCCCGGGTTGAGATTGTCAACTGTGAGCTGACCTGCGGAGGAACCGTCCTCGTCGAGAGTGGCCCCCTGGTGGGCGGCACAGTCATTTCCAAGGGGGGTGTGAACGCAAAACAGCTCGGTTCCGAGGCGGGCGTTAAAACGCTTCTGGATGTCGGCTTTGATGCCCAACTGAAACAGTTCTGCCTGGAAATGGCCCCGGAAATCACCCTGCGCCGCCGCAAAGCGGACAAAATCCGGCAAACCGTCGAGCCTTTAATGCGCAATATAAAATATCTCAATCCCGAGCAGAAAGAAAAAGCAACCGAACTGCTGTATCAGGCCGAGGAACTGGAAGACAGCGTAAAAGAGATGAATCAGAAGCTGAGAATCAAATACGAGGAAACCCTGAAAACCGCCGTCCAGGAGGTCCAGGTCGCCGGTACTATTTACCAGGGGGTAACCATCCGTTTCCCCCGCGTCCAGACCACCATTACCGAACCTTTAACCGGCCCGTTGAAAATTATCCCGCGCGAAATCCACGGGCTTTGGAGAGTATTGGCGATTGCCGGCTCGACCAGTTCCGAGCATGAGCTGAAATCGGGCGCCAACGCCGATCCCTTCTGGGAAACGCTTCATCAAATTCTGTTTGCCGATAAACTCACCCCAAAACAGTAAACCGTTCCCCAGCCATTACTGCTTCAACAGGGCTTTGATATCTGCCTGGGTAATCTGGCCAGCCTTTTTGTCCAGACGCTCGCTTAACCAGCTCATCACTCCGGGCGTATAGGGCAGTTTCCCTGCTTTCAAAAAAGAAAACATCTGTTTTTCCCGCCGGATTCGCTCCATGCCCTTTTTTAAAGAATTCTTCTGCCGGGTAACTTTGGCAACTGCCAAACGTTTATCCAATCGATCGCGTCTCTGACCCATTTTGCTTCAAGTCTCCTGTTTTAAACAACTTACGCACTTTATTCGCATAGTAAAGTCCTTTATTATAGTTTTTCCTTAGCAAACGTCAATATTTTTCCATCCACTGTTTTTTTCAATACCATTTTTTATTCACAGCCATCGGTTCAACTCACCATAAATCCATCCCGATAATATAATTATGACGTAGCTTGACAGCATCAAGCTTAATTTGATATAATGACATAATACGATAATAATGTTTGCGTACAGTAGATATTTAAGGACTGGAGAAAACTTGATGCCCAGAAAAATCATCATTCCGACCGTTTTTATGTTTATTTTCCTCTCATACCTACCCATTGCTGTTTTCGGCAGTGAGTCAGATGTACTCATTAATGAAATCATGTACAATCCGGCGGATAGCAGTACCGGCGGGGAGTTTGTGGAAATATACAATCGCGGCGGGGAGGCGGTGGAGGTGGGCGGCTGGCGGCTGGAGGATTCGGCCCAGGTGATGCTCACCCTGCCGGAGGGTACGACGATTGCGGCGGGAGGGTACCTGGTTTTCTATGCCGAGGAAGCTGCGATTGCCTTTTATGGTTTAAATACCGCTATCTCCTACGGACCCTATAAAGGCGGCTTGTCCGGCAGCGGGGAGCGGATCGCCCTGAAAAATGCTGGCGGCACCGTCATTGACGAAGTGACCTACGACGATAATTCCCCCTGGCCCACGGAACCGGATGGCAATGGTCCGTCGCTGGAGCTGATAAATCCGTCGCTGGATAACAGCACCGGCACGAGTTGGGGCACCGGCCAGCCGTTCACACCGGGGGCCGCCAATAATCCGATTATTTTTGTCCCCCAGCCTCATTTCTCGCGTACCAGCGGTATTTTTACGGAAAGCTTCTCGTTAACCTTAA
>JAKJEP010000205.1:0-250 GCA_022705365.1 Planctomycetota bacterium
TCAACCCGATCAGCCGCAAAACTCGATACAGAAGGGAGTTACGCATGATATTTCTCCGTGAAGGTCCAACAAAACGTTTACATAGATAACGAATAACGTTACTATATCCCCTACCTATGAAAAAAACAATCATATTAGGTCTGGAATCGAGCTGTGATGAAACCGCCGCCGCTATTGTCGCCGACGGCTGGGAGGTGCTCAGCTCCGTCATCGCATCCCAGGGTAAGATCCACGAAAAATACGGCGGGGG
>JAKJEP010000205.1:269-6218 GCA_022705365.1 Planctomycetota bacterium
CCTCCTGCCGGTCCTTCACGAAGCCTTTGACCGCTCAGGAGTTACCGCCGGGCAGATGGACGCCGTCGCCGTGGCGGCCTGTCCGGGCCTGACTCCCTCCCTGATTATCGCCGTCACCGCCGCCAAGACTTTGGCCTGGGCCTGGAGCAAACCGCTCATCGCCGTCAACCACATCCACAGCCACCTCCAGGCGGTCATGCTGGACACCGACCAGGATTGCTTCCCTGCTGTGGCCCTGGTTGTCTCCGGCGGCCACACCAGCCTGTATTCCTGCCGCCATCCGCTGGAACTGAAACTCCTCGGATCAACTCGCGACGATGCCGCCGGCGAGGCCTTTGATAAGGTCGCCATGATTCTCAAGCTGCCCTATCCCGGTGGGCCTTCCATCGAAAAGGCGGCCCGTACCGGCAATCCCAAAGCGTTTCATTTCACCCGCAGCTATCTGGAGAAAGACAGCCTGGATTTTTCCTTCAGCGGCCTGAAAACCGCCGTCCTCTATCACTGCCGCGGCCAGAACATGCTCGGGGAAGACCGCGTCCCGCAGATGACCGCCCAGGAAATCGCCGATATCGCCGCCAGCTTCCAGGCCGCCGTGGTCGATGTCCTGATCCGAAAAATCCTCCTGGCCGCTCGCCGGCTGCAGGCCAAAACCATACTCCTTGGCGGCGGCGTGGCGGCCAATTCCGCCCTGCGCGAACAACTGCAAACCGCCTGCGACCGGGAACACCTGAAACTGATTGTGGCGGAAAAGAAATACTGTACCGACAACGCCGCCATGGTGGCCGGCCTGGCCTGGCACAAATTACAAGCCGGTCTCACCGCTGACCTGTATCTCGGCCCGCACGCCTCCCACGCGGATCTGTAGCCCTTACGCCTGGGGTTCTTCCGGTTCGGTATCGGCGGGCTGGTTAGATTCTGTTGGTTCAACTTCCGCGGCGGGCGTTTCACCCGCTTCGGCTGCTTCGCCGTTTTCCTTTTCCTCTTCCTTGACTACGCGGGCCACCGCCACCAGCTTGTCCCCTTCGTCCAGCCGGATGAGCTTGACCCCCTGGGTATTGCGCCCAATGTCCCGCAGTTGTTCCAGACCCGTCCGCATGATAATCCCGTGCGCACTGATGAGCATCAGATCGTCGGTATCCGCCACGGCCTTTAGAGCCACGACCTTTCCATTCCGTTCGGTCGTCTTGATATTGATCAGGCCCAGCCCGCCGCGCTTCTGGATGCGGTAGTCATCCAGATCCGTCCGCTTGCCGAAGCCGTTCTCGCACACCGTCAGCAGGCTATGGCCCGTACTGGCCAGCACCATATCGACGACCTGGTCGCCCTTGCGCAGCGTAATCCCTTTCACGCCCCGGGCCGTGCGGCCCATGGCCCGGACATCATCTTCCGGGAACCGGATCGCCATGCCGTCGCGGGTTCCCAGAATAATCTCATCATTATCCCCGGTAATCCGGGCGCCGATCACATCATCACCGGGATCCAGCGAAATGGCATTGATCCCCGAACGACGCACGTTGCTGAACGCCGCCAGCGGGGTTTTCTTGATTACCCCGTTTTGCGTAGCCATCACCAGCATCCGCTCGTCAAACTCCCGAACCGGCAGAATCTCCGCCAGTTGCTCGTCCTTGACCATCTGCAGGAGATTGGCAATGCTGCGTCCGCGACTCTGCCGCGACAGGGAAGGAACATCATACACCCGCTGCCAGTAGCACCGGCCCCGATTGGTAAAGCACAGCAGATAATCATGCGTGCCGGCGATAAAGAGGTGCTCGATAAAATCCCCTTCCTTGGTATCGCTGCCGATAATGCCCCGGCCGCCGCGCCCCTGCTTGCGGTACGTGTCGATCGGCATCCGCTTGATGTATCCTTCATGGCTAATGGTAACTACCACTTCTTCTTCCGCCACCAGGTCTTCGATGTCAAATTCTATTGCTTCCCCGGCAATCTCTGTACGCCGCGGATTGCCGTATTTCTCCTTCATTTCATACAGGTCTTCCCGGATAATGTCGTGAACCAGTTCTTCATGGGCCAGAATCGCTTCATAGCCGGCGATTTCTTCGGTCAACTGCGCAAACTCCGTAGCCAGCTTCTCCACTTCCAGACCCGTCAGCCGCTGTAACTGCATCACCAGGATCGCATCCGCCTGCGGACCGGTCAGAAACTGGTCCTTCGAGGTTTTTTCCCGTACAAACTCCTCCGGCAGCAGCCGCTTGAGCGTCTGGCTTTCAATCAGCCGCAGCGGTTTCTGCATCAATGCCAGCTTGGCCGACGGCACATCCGGCGACTGCTTGATCAGGCGGATGATCTCATCGATATCGCTCTGCGCCAGCAGCAGCCCCTCGACGATATGGGCACGGGCGCGGGCTTTGCGGAGCAGATAGCGGGTCCGGCGGCGGATCACATCCTTGCGGTGATCGAGATACAGGCTCAGAATCTGCCGCAGGTTCAGTGTCTGCGGCCGGTTATTCACCAGGGCTATATTGATAATGCTGAAACTGCTCTGCAGTTGGGTATGTTTGAAAAGCTGGTTAATCACGATTTCCGGCTCGGCGTCCTTGCGGATTTCGATTACGATCCGCATCCCCTTGCGGTCGCTCTCGTCGCGTACATCGGAAATCTCCGTGATGGTATCGGCATTGACACACTCGGCAATTTTTACGACGATTTGCGATTTGATGGTCTGATAGGGAATCTCATCAATCACGATCAGCGTCCGGTCCCGCTTGGTATGTTCGATGTGATATTTGGCCCGAACGGTCAGGATACCCCGACCCGTGGTATAACCATCAATAATTCCTTTGCGGCCGCAAATCAAACCCCCGGTGGGGAAATCCGGACCGGGAATGATTTCCATCAGTTCCCGCAGCCCGCAATTGGGATCATCAATCAGCTTAATCAAGGCGTCGCATACCTCCGTCGGATTGTGGGGCGGCATACTGGTCGCCATCCCCACCGCTATCCCCGTGCAGCCGTTGATAATTAAATTCGGAAATTTCGCCGGCAGAACCAGCGGCTCCGTGGTGGTTTCGTCATAGTTGGGAACGAAATCGACGGTCTCCCGCTTGATGTCCGCCATCATATCGGTGGCGGCGGCGGTCATCCGCGCTTCCGTGTATCGCATCGCGGCGGGTGGATCATCGTCGATACTGCCGAAATTGCCCTGCGGATCCACCAGCGGTTGGCGCATGTTCCATTCCTGAGCCATCCGCACCAGAGTCCCGTAGGTAGCCTGATCCCCGTGCGGGTGATAATTACCATTGGTATCCCCGACGATCTTAGCGCATTTTCGGTGTTTGCTGCGCGGCCCCAGGTTCAGGTCGTTCATCGCCACCAGGAGCCGCCGCTGGGAGGGTTTCAGCCCATCCCGAACATCCGGCAGTGCCCGGCTGATGATAACGCTCATGGCGTAATTCAGGTACGAATCCTTCAATTCATCCAGAATTGACAGGTCTTCGATTTTTTCGTCGTTTGTTTCTACTTTATCTTCAGATTCCACGGAATCAATCCTCTCTTTCAGTCCATTTTTGAATAAAGTATTCTACCGTGAAATGCTGGTTTAAGCAATTATTCTTTTATGATTTCCTGACATAATTTTACTCTCAGGTAGGGGTATTTCCCAACCCGGATTCCTCCTCCTGTACCGCCAAAACGTCATTCTGACCGTCGGGATTTTGCCCTTCCTGCCCTTTACTCCGGCGCTGCTCCCAGTGGACCTGAACCCATTGCAATCCAGCTCCTATGACCAGTAGTAGAAAGGCCCCCAATACGATGGCAATCCCCTTGCCGTGCCGGGAATTCCACAAGGTCTGCGAGATTTTCGCCGCCCCGGCCGAAACTGGTGCCACCAGGGCCAGACAAAGGAACCACCATTGCTGCATTAATATCCAGTTTAGGGCGAATAAAATGGATACGAACAGACCGCTGGGATATAACGGATGGACCAGGTATGCCAAAACCCCCTGGGTAACCGAAGGAAACTCTTTCGGTAGTCCGTCATGGCTGGCCAAAACCGCGTGCATAATAGCCATACCCATCACTGCCCACGCTTCTGCATACCGCTTGCCCGAGATGTGGCTCAGGGTGATCGCTAATACCCCTATCGCTAGGAAGATGGGAGAAAAATACCACTGCGCCCAATCGACAAACAAGCCCCACATGGCCGAATACAGCTGTAAAACTACCAGTACGACCAGAATCGCCAACAGCAGCCAGGGAATCCACCATTTGGAAAACGGCCGAGAATCTGTCTGAAAACCTTTATGCTTTTGCCACCGGGCCGCCAGTAGATGGCAGGCAGTAAACACCGCAACCAGCCAGCAAGTCACATAGACAATCACATGCTGGGTTGGCTTGTCGGTTATCGATAGCCGAATAACCGGCGACAACGCCGCCAGAACCACCAACCAGACAATAACCAGAAAAAGCAAAGGAGCGGGAATTTTCCAGCGATACCAGCGTAACGCCAAACGCAACTTCACCAGCGCCAGGATCAAGGCCCCAATCGAAAACCAGTGAGCGATACCGGCCGCCGCCAGATAAAGCTCATTTAACGCAATGAACAAAAAACCGGTTAAAACCAGGGTAAAAATCCCCGACCGGGCGGCATCGGTAAACAGGTTCTTGCTGATCTGCCATCGTGCCAACCCCAACAGCAGCCACATATACAACTCGAACGCCCCCAGTGTAATATAAACACATGCCGTTTCCCCCGTTTTGCGATTATATGGATCAATTAGAATCCAGATTCCCACCAGCAGCAGCAAAATACTGACCCAATACAAAAACCGTGCGAAACAATGGATGGAAAATTCCTCTTTGATAGGTATGTGGTACGCCGGCATATAAGTACCCTTTCAATTACGATTATGTCCCGAGAGAACTTCTTTTTTTAAAGGAAAGAGTACTTATCCCTAACATGTTTGTCAACAGTAAATTATATGAGAAATACAATTCTTTAACTCAAAAAACCGGCTATAAGTGTATGGGGTCCCAAAAAAATAAAGTGCAAAACGATAGGAATTAAAAAGGCTTGCCGGGTGACAAGCCTGAAATATAAGGTGCCTCCGCCGCGATGCCGTCTGTAAGGCATTTAGAAGAACCCAGTATTTCCATGTGGGTAACCGTTGCTTATGTCCAGAAATCCTGGCTGGCAGGCACAACCGGCGTTTAAGATCTGGCTTCCCTGGATTATGGGTATCGGTTCTTCAAAATACGCCTGACATAACAAACAGAGCAGAGGCATGTTTTCTATGTTCTTTTATAGCATATTTTTTATCGGAATACAAGAGTAAATTACTTGAAAAAATCTATTTGTATATCTGGGAATCCCATAACCCCAGTAGGAGCAGGGAATATACATTCTAAAAAAGAGAGAAAAACCCCTTGTCAATATCGGTAAACTTGTTATGATACGGGCGTCGGGAGGAAATGGTTTTTTATTGGTTTATTGGGTTGAGGATTGACCAGGAAATGGAAACAGGAAGATTTAATTTTATTCAGCAAGTGGCAGTACCAAAACAGAGCGTGCTTTACAGCCGGCACATGGGCTTGACGACGCATATGGCGGATTTCGCAGGGTATTTAATGCCGTTATGGTATAGTGCCATCAGCCGGGAGCATGAGGCGGTGCGGCAGGCGGCGGGGCTATTCGATTGTACGCATATGGGGGTACTGGAGGTGGCGGGGCCGGCGGCGCTGCCGTTTTTGAATTTGCTGGTAACAAACGATGTGAGCAAAATGGTGGTGGGCGGTTCGCAGTATTCGTATATACTGGATGCGGCGGGGAATGTGCTGGATGATCTGTTTTTGTACCGGCGCGGCACGGAGCGGTTTATGGTGGTGGTCAATGCCGCCAATGAGCCGAAGGTGAAGGCATATCTGGAGGCGCTGAGGCGGGGCAATGCGGCCGTGGATGTGAAGAATCCCGGGCGGAAGCTGCCCGTCTGGCCG
>JAKJEP010000206.1 GCA_022705365.1 Planctomycetota bacterium
CACGGCCGAAACCGCCGCTCCGCCTGAAAACTTTCCGCTGACAAATGCACCTGCAAAAACGTCTCCTGAAAGACATCCTCAGCCAACGCCGGCTGAGACAAAAACTTGAGCAGATAATTATACAATTCCGACTGATACCTTCCGATCAGCTCGGTGAACGCCTGCCGGTCGCCGCGGAGATACTCCGCTAGTAATTGCTCGTCAGTTCGCTGCTTCAATGATATATCTCTGCTTGTTTATATACGTTTCTACCATACACAAGTTCATTAAAAATTAAACCGTTCTCCCAAAAGCCGTAAATCTACAAATCATTATATAGCAAATGATTATATATTTTCTATCTGTTTTTTAATTTTTTTCGCCGCCGCCGCCGGGTCATCCTGTCCGATAACCGCCTGGCAAACCGCCACCCCCCGGGCGCCCGCCGCAACAACCTCACGGGCATTATCAGCACCAATACCGCCGATAGCTAGGATCGGCCGGTCGCATATGGCCGCCGCCTGATGCAGCAGCTCCAACCCCCCGCACGCCACCTGCGGCTTGGTCGGGCTGGCAAAAATGGCCCCCACCGCAATATAATCCGTCCCCTCCGCCAGCGCCGCTTTCAACTCGTCCAGCGAATGCGTGCTTTTGCCTACTATCATCTTCGGCCCCGCAATCCGCCGCGCCAATCCCACCGGCAAATCCTCCTGCCCCAGATGCACCCCGTCCGCCCTCGCCAGCACCGCCAGATCCACCCGGTCATTCATAAAAAACAGGGCCTCATGGGCATGGCACAGCGCTCGCACTTCCTTCGCCAGTCCCAGCAGCTCCCCATCCGCCTTGTCTTTTTCCCGCAACTGGATCGCATCCGCCCCCCCTTCCAGCACCAGCTTCGCCGTTTCCAGAATGGGCCGTTTGCATAACGCCTCCGTCAGCAAAACGTACAGCCGCACCCTGCCAAACCGGTCCGCCGGATTGCCCCGCGTCAAAAGCTGCTTTTCCAGGTCATAACACTGATACCGAATATCCTCCATCCGGGCCGCAAACCGGCTGCTGGCCAGCTTGCCGTATTCTTCCAGACACCGCAGCGCCTCCGTCAGCCGCTTCGCCGCCGCCTGCACCACTGCCGCAAAATCCGCCCGCCGCGCCTCCGACTCCGTCGTAATCCCCGTCCCCACATCCCCCGGCGTATCCCGCGCCGCCAGCAGTTCAAAATCAGGCAGTTCCGCTATCGCCTGACACAGCTCATGCCGCAGCCGCTTCGCCCGCCCGCTCAATCCCGCATCGTCCAGCACAAACCGCCCATACTCCTCCATACACCGCAACGCCTCCCGCGCCCGGTTAAAATTCGCATCCAATATCCGCATCACCGCTTTATCCATAAACTCATTATACCTTCATCGTTTATGATAGAAAAGTCAAAAACCGCTTTAGTTCTCTATTCTTTATTTAATCGCTGGATCATCCCTCCCTATGGTTATTGATAGGTTCTAATCTTGATTTGGAACGATTTTACACAGTGGCTTTCGGAACAAACAATTCTTGAAATGATTGCACGATAAAATTGTCAGTCATGCCAGCTATGAAGTCAAGAACTTTTAAACTATTTGGATCACTTGCTGTATAAGCATTTTTCATATCATCATCAAGGAATTCATCGAAAACCTTATACACATTTGGTTTTCCATTTTTGGGAGATAAAGAATTTTTATTATTCCTTTTATCTTGGCTTATATAATCCCATAAATCTTCAAACAATAATTCAATGATTTTTCTAGCTCGATCTTTATACATTTGAGCTTGGGAACTATCGTATATTTTTTTACCATTGAACTCTATCAGTTTCTTTAATAGGTTACCCTTTTCTTCAGAAAGAGTAATATATGGCATTTCATGGCTATTTTTTATCAAATCCTCCAGGAAATTTTTCACAATGGTTCCATTATTTTTACCAAGTGCATTTTTGATTTCTGGAGGAATTTCTTCCTCATTTACGATTTGGGCTCTTATTGCGTCTTCCAAGTCTCTTCCAGCATATGCAATTCGATCGATAATACGAACAAGGCAACCTTCTCGAGTTATAGGTAAGGGTGCAGTTTCTCTAGTTTTTATCGATTCTAAGTCTTTATGTTTGTTATATGGTTCTAATTTAAATGAATTCTTTTCTCCACAATGAGAGAGAATTCCATCTCGAACTTCCCAAGTTAAGTTTAAACCCGGCGGTTCTCGGTCAAGCTTGGCTAGTTTATCGACAACCCTTAATCCATATATTTCATGATGGAACTCCGGGATAATTTTCTGGAGTTTTTTAATATCACGTATCTTTTCATGAAGATTTTTTATGTATAGTTGATCGGTGTCACCTTTAATGATACTATCAAGTATTCTCTCGCCTTCATGACCAAAGGGGGCGTGGCCAATATCGTGGCCAAGTCCGATTGCTTCTGCCAAATCTTCGTTGAGTTCTAGGCATCTTGCAACAGTCCTTGCTGCAGACGCAACGAGAAGTACGTGTTCGATTCGAGTAGAGATATGATCATTTTGGGGGAAGTAAAAAACTTGCGTTTTATGCTTTAACCGCCTGAATGCTTGAGAATATATGATGCGATGACAATCTCTTTGGAATTCGGTTCGAAATTCATCTTCCTTTAAAGGATATTTACGACCTTTTGTTTTTATTGTAGCGTATTTACTGAGGTGTAAATCTCGTTTGTATCGTAAGTTTGTCCCCATATGCCTTCCCCGAAAAGAGTGATTAATAAATTGGTTAATTGATAAGGATCACGATTGACATCAAGGTAATCGCTAACTTGTTTTCCTATTTGTTTAGTCTTTTGAGAACTATTGGTGATATTGTCACAAGAAGAAGACGATTTGCTTTTGAACTTTTGATTAAATATTTTTGGAATATCTTCATAACTACTAACATATTCGAAATCAGTCAAGCCCATTACCAAGGGATTGCAATTCCCTTCGATAAGTGTTCTGCAATCTGAATTAAATATAACTATTTCTTTCTCATGAGACCACGCAACGGCCGCTTCTATCATGGCTCCTTCATCCGGAACTCTGCCATTCATATTCACCACGAGCCCATCACTGTCGATTACTTCATAGATATCAAGGCAGAAAATTGCATGATTCAGAATCCTTGATGCGTCTTTTTCAGAGAATCCTCGATCGCGGAAAATAGGCAAAATTTTCGCCAATTCCAATCCATCTCGATGAGGTAGAAATACTTTATAGCCGCTCTTTTCTAAAGTAAAGGCTATACAATCCATTTCCTCCCGTTCTTTAGGATTGAACAAAGGACCGGCACAATATATCTTCTTGATTTTTATTTGCCCATTCATTAGCAATCCGTCATTTATTTTAATAATTTTCAATCTTGAATTGTCAACGAAAATCATTTTATACAGTTATTTTATAATATCAATATAAAAATATAATTTTTGCATGGGAAAATATGAAATTATTCGGAAAGGTTGGCTATAAAAAATCCTTGTCTTCGCCCTCTCCGTGCATAAGATATTGCGATGACTACTGCGGAGCAGAAAAAATGGCGGTTGATGCGAACCTACCTGGCCAAGCATCCGGTATGGCTGGCCTGGCAGGTGACGTACCGCTGCAACTTCCGCTGCCGCTTTTGCCACTACTGGCAGGATGAGATGGGCCGGCAGCCCGAGCAGACGGTGGCGGAATTTGAGTCGGGGGCCAAAAAACTGGCCAAATGGGGCACGCTGTTGATTTCGCTGGCCGGCGGCGAGCCGCTGCTGCGTGAGGATATCGTCGATATCGTGGAAGTCGTGGGCCGCTGGCACTTTCCCTTCATTACCACCAACGGCTATCGGACAGACCCGCATCTGACCCGCGAACTTTTCCGGGCCGGGCTGTGGGGCGTCTCGATTAGCATCGACTATGCGGACCCCCAGCCGCATAACCGGGCGCGGGGCATGGCCGACGCCTACGAAAAAGCCGTGGCGGCGTTGGAGGCATTTTCCCACGCCCGGCAATACCCCTGGCAGCGGGTGAATCTGATGTGTGTGCTGCTGGATGACAATGCGGATCAGATTGAGCCGTTAATCAAGCTGGCCGCCGAACATAACGCCTATTTCATGATTCAGCCGTACTGCTCGATGAAGACCGGCAGCAGCAAATTCCGGCATCGTAACCATGACGGTATCAGCCGGTATTTACTGGAGTTACGCAGCAAATACCGCAACTTTCTCAGCAACCCCTGGTTTCTTTCGAACTTTGACGCCGCCCTCAACGGCGGAGTACCCGGCTGCATGGCGGGCCGAACCTTTTTCAATATCGATAGTACGGGAGATATAGCGATTTGTGTGGAAAATCGCAACAAACCGGTTGCAAATTTGCACCGGGACGATATAACGGAGATAAGTAACCGCCTGCGGCAGGCCGCCAGAGCCAACCACTGCCAGGCCTGCTGGTATAATTGCCGCGGCGAAGTAGAAAGTATTTACAGACCTTACGGGCTGCTCAAAAGCCTGCCTACCTGGATTTTTGATTACGGCAGACCTCGAAAAAACACAGCCGTTACAACCATAACTAATTAAACTGCAATGATTAGAGAAAACACCCCTGAAGTCCTCAAAACCGCCGGAAAAAATCTGAAACGCCATAACCGCATCTCTCGCCGCCGCTTCGTCAAAGGGGCCGTGCTGGGTACGCTGGGTTTTTGCACCGCCGCTGCCGTGGATGCCTACGGCATCGAGCCGGAATGGATTGAAGTGGTGGAACTGGACCTGCCGCTTTCCAACCTGCCCCAGCCGTTTCGCGGCAAAAAGCTCGTCCACATCAGCGACCTCCATTGCAGCAATACCGTCAGCGATAAATACCTCCGGCGCTGCATCCAGCGGATCAACCGCCTCCAGGCGGATATCGTGGTTATCACCGGCGATTTTGTAACCCATGATTTTAGAGGCGTTTACAAGAAAAAAATTCTGTCTATTCTCAGCCGGCTCAAAAGCACCCTGGGTACTTTCGCCTGCCTGGGAAATCACGATTATGGTGTGATGGCCACCTGGCAGCCCGGCAGTGACACGGTCCGGGATTTTCTGGAAAATGGCCTGCAGGAAATCGGGGTGCAGGTCCTCCGCAACAACTCCCATTGCCTCAAACATCAGGACAGCGAAATTTACCTGGTCGGCCTGGGCGATATGTGGGCGCAGGATATCCAGCTGGAAAAAGCCTTTCGCAATGTCGCCTCCGACAAGACCACCCTGGTCCTGGCCCATAACCCGGATACGATCGACCTTCTGCAGGACTACAAAGCCAATATCGTTATGTGCGGCCACACCCACGGCGGCCAGGTAAAAGTGCCGTTCTTCGGCCCGCCCCTGCTGCCGATTAAAAACCGAAGATATGTCTCCGGCATGTTCAACGTCGAGGATAAAATGCTCTATGTCAACCGCGGCCTGGGCCGGCTGGGCCGAATCCGCTTCAACTGCCGCCCGGAGATCACGGTTTTCACGCTGCATGACGGATCGGCACCCAACATGTAACTCGAATCCGAAATATAGACATTCGCAATTTCCGACTTTCAGGAGGCGGCCATGAAAGCAATCGTATTGAAAAAACTGGGTCCCCTCGATCAGGCGCACCTGGAACTGGTGGACGTCCCTTTCCCCGAACCGGCTGCAAATCAAATCCTGGTCAAAGTACTCACCTGCGGCATCTGCCATACCGAGCTGGATGAAATCGAAGGCCGCCTGCCGCCGCCCGCCTTGCCCATCATCCTGGGACATGAAATTGTGGGACGGGTGGACCGCATCGGCCTGCACGTCACCCGATTCAAACCCGGGGACCGCGTAGGCATCGCCTGGATTCACGGGGCCTGCGGGACCTGTTCCTTTTGCAAAACCGATCGTGAGAATTTATGTCCCGATTTCCAGGGTACGGGGTATCAGGCTCATGGCGGCTATGCGGAATACACGGCGGTCTCAGAGAATTTCGCTTATCCCATTCCGGAACTATTCAGCGATGCCGAAGCAGCTCCTCTCCTGTGCGCCGGGGCCATTGGCTATCGGGCGGTAAAACTCACCGGCCTGTACGATGGCCAGGTCCTGGGCCTGTTTGGCTTCGGGGCCTCTGCCCATCTGGCCCTTCAAGTGGTAAAGCACCGGTTTCCCCAAACGAAAGTTTTTGTCTTCACCCGCGCCGGCCAGCCGGAACATCAGGAGTTGGCCCGCCGGCTGGGGG
>JAKJEP010000207.1 GCA_022705365.1 Planctomycetota bacterium
ATCGGCCGGCTGCGTTTTACTGCGCTTGCGACGCCGGGCCATACCCCGGGCGGGATTTCCTATTATTGCCTGGACCGGGTCTTTACCGGCGATGCCCTGTTCTGCGGGTCGGTAGGGGGGACGGATACGGAGGCCGCGGCCCGGCTCCAGATCGAACAGGTTCGTAAAAACATCTTCACCTTGCCCGACCGGACGCTGATTTTTCCTGCCCACGGCCCTATGACTACGGTGGCGGCGGAAAAGTATGCCAATCCGTTTTTTCGAGAATGAAAATTCTCTTCCTAAGCTGTCCCTCCTCCATTTATAGCCCGCCGGTCATTGTTATGCTTTCTACGTCCACGAACAATATAATGCAGATATTGAAGGCGGTAACCAGGTCGTAGGGCAGCGTGCCGCGGCGGTAGCGCCAGAGGGCCAGCCGCATGATGCCGGTCAGCGGGGCGGCGGGATCCAGTAAGGGCAGGTTTTTATCCAGGCGGTGGATTTGGCGGGCGGCGAAGATCAGCCGCCGCAGGACCGTCAAGGCCGGCAGGACCGCCAGCATGACCATCACTGTGCCGATATGGCCGCAAAACAATCCGATCAGGATACCCGCAATCCGCTCGCCGCGCTGCCAGTAGCCGACCGGGCAGCTTTCGATGAAATTTTCCGCGCGGGCCTTGAAATAACTGATGAGTTCCGAATTGGTCAGGGCCACTACCGTCAAGACGGCCAGGAGCCGGGCGTGATTTTTTTCCGGATGGTTCAGGTAGTAAATCAAGATGCCGATGAAAATGGCCGCATCGGCGATCCGGTCCAGGGAGGAGTCAAGAAATCCGCCCAGTTTGCTGATCTGGCGGCTGTTACGGGCGACGGCCCCGTCGAGAATATCAAAGGAGGCGGCCAGGATAATCATCCAGGCGGCGGCAAAGGCGTAAAAACTTTCCCCTGTTCCGCAGCCGATCAGGTCGCCGCCGCCCCGGGCCAGCAGCACCGCAGCGGTGAGGGTGCTCAGCAGGCCCAGAAAAGTAAGTACATTCGGTCCGACGTGACAGCGAATCAGGAAGGCGGCCACATATT
Organism: Planctomycetota bacterium; assembly: GCA_022705365.1. Taxonomy (GTDB): domain Bacteria; phylum Planctomycetota; class Phycisphaerae; order Sedimentisphaerales; family SM23-30; genus JAKJEP01. The sequence goes on from JAKJEP010000207.1 coordinate 1,060, forward strand.
CCCGCGCAACAGCAATACTTCCGCCAAAGAGACGGGTAAATATGGCATTGCGATTGGCCCGAATGCGAGTGGCCATATTCGATTCCAGCAAAAGAAAAGGGGGTTAGCTGGTCTGTTTGGCCTTTACACTGTTAAGTTTCCGCGCCAGTTGTCCTTTTTTGCGGGCGGCGGTGTTTTTGTGCAGAGTACCCTTGGCTACCATCTGGTCGATCTGCTTTTGGGTTTCCCGCAGGGTTTTTTCTACGGTCGCCAGGTCAGCGGGGTTTTTGGCGATTTCCATGAATTTTTTGATTTGGGTTTTGGATGCGCTCTTCCGCGCCCGGTTCAGGGTGCGGCGTTTGGCGTTCTGCCGGATGCGTTTTTTCGCTGACAGCGAATGTGCCACTAGTTACTCCTTTACTGAAATTACTTCTTTTCCTGCTGCTGCTTGCGCAGGGAATCTACACGGTCTTTGACATCCTGATAATTATAATCGATCTGGGCGACTTTGCGATAGCAGTTGAGGGCCTGTTCGATATTTCCCTCTGCTTCATACGCCCGCCCCAGATTATAGCGCAATTCCTTGGCGATGGCCCCCTCCTGATCCTCCACAGCCTCCAGGGCCAGCTCGAAGGATTCGATGGCGTCGGTGTACCACTCCTTGAAGTAGAAACACTGCCCGATGAAGTTGATGGAAGCCACCCGGAAGCGAGGGTCGTTTCGGGCTTCCTGAAAGACCGGGATGGCCTGGTCATACTGCTGGGCGCGCATCAGCCGTTTGCCGTATTCGTATTTAATCCCCATGTCGGTCGGATAGTTCTCTACCGAGAGTTTATAATGCTCCAGCTCGATCCGGAGGGATTCTTTGGTGGCCTCGACCAGTTGTTTTTTGGTATCCTGGTTATCCGGTTCATTCTTCAACTGCAATTGCAGTTTGCGAACCCTGCGGTTCCACTGCTTGATACGGATCTGCCCGCTATGCTGTTTGTAGCGGAACTGTTTCGACTGGATATAGGACTTTTCCAGGATTTCAATAGCTTCGTTTTCGCGGTCTTCCTCTTCCGTGTCGCACAAGGCATTGACCAGGTTGTTAATCTTGCCGGGAATGGTGGGATTTTCCTGGTATTCGCGCCGGGCCTTTTCCAGGGCGTCGGCTTTTACGTCGGTAGAACGCAGCGATTGGCTTTGTGCCTGCAATTTTTCCTGATTGATACGGTCCTTGATGCTGTCACGGAAGTCGCCTTGCCCGTCATATTTCCCCTGCTGCATGGTGGTCTGGGCGGATAGGTCCCGCAAGGCGTTTTCCAGGTCCGTATCATGCGGCTTGAGCTGCAGGGCCTGCTGGCAGGCCTGCAAGGCCCGGGCAAAGGCCTCGATTTTGACATATACTTCCCGCAGTAAGATATAGGTTTGCAGCGAAGGCTTATCCTTCTGCCGGTTGAATTCGAATAGCAGATTGGCGAACCACAGGGTTGTCTGGCGGTAATCGCCTTCGGAAGCGGCCTTTACCAGGTCGGTCATAAGAGCGAGGTTGGTGGGATCCTTGCTAAGCAGGTATTCCGCCTTGAGCATGGCCTCTTTGGGAGTTTTCCCGGCACTTTTGCGGAATTTTGAGCTGTCGCCAAACATGCCGGCTTTTTTCTGACCGGCCTCTTTCCGGCGTAAAGCTACTTCCCGCAATGGTTTATGGCCTTCGTCCAAGGCATCCGGCCAGATGGAAAGTCCGTCCAGATACAATTCGATGGCGTAATCATAATTCAAGGCATAAGCCACTTCCGCGCCTTTTTTGAAAAATTCGCGGGCTTTGACCTTGAGTTCCTCCGGAAATTCCAGAACCGGATTGGCTCCGTTTTGATTTCCATTGCCTTTGCTGTTTTCTAAAGCCATAAATTTAACAAATAAAATACTTTATGTTATTTTTGCCTTTGCCACGCTCCACGGCAGGTAACTAACTATTCGGGTATTAAAACACTAAAACATTCAGAATACAGCATTTTCCTGGTTTGTCAAATAAAAATGGACGCCAGCGTCAAAAGCTCTTCGACCCTATGTTATTGGGGGGCCAGAGCTGTTTTTGGATGACGAAATCGATTTTTGGCGGTTCCGTCAAAATGTCGTTAAAGTCATACACATATAGATTTAAGTTTTTTCGTAATTTCCCGGGCTGGCACTAGTCTTGCTAGACTGCCATTGCTATAATTTGATAAAACGCCGTGGAAAACAAAGGTAGAGATATAAATTATTATGCTGATTGAAAATATGAAACTGGATAAGCTGTATATCCGCCATTACCCGGATCCGATTCTTCGGCAAAAAGCCGAAAATTTGACGGAAATTGGCGATACTATAGCCGCGTTGGCTGAGAGAATGACGGAAATCATGGTGAAAGCGGGGGGGATCGGGCTGGCGGCGACGCAGGTGGGGGTGCCGCTGCGAATGTTTATCTTCAGCCTGACGGCCAAGCCAGAAGATGTGCAAGTAATTATAAATCCTGAACTTAAGAACTTTCAGGGGGTGTCTGAAATTGAAGAGGGGTGTCTATCGCTTCCGGATGTCCGGGCGAAGGTTCGCCGGCCGGCGGCCTGTACGCTGACGGCGCGGGACCTGGATGGGAACGAATTTACCATGGATGCTGTGGATATGGCGGCTACGGTTATCCAGCATGAAACGGATCACCTTGATGGGAAACTATTTATAGACCGGCTGTCCACCATATCCCGCTTTGCCTGCCGCCGGGGGATTCGCCAGCTCGAAGAGGAATTTGAGGACCGTTAACTCGCAGGGGCGAGAACCCCTTTTTATCGCCGCGGGCGTAAATGGAAATATGACGCTCCCGTTGGTCGCTTGTAAGTGCTTATTTTTGGTTTTCGAGAATTGATGTAAATCGTTATTTTTGGTTTGGGGAAATTGATGTAAGTCTTTATTTTACGTGAAAATCGATAGTCCGATAATAAAGTAGGGATTTTAACGGTTGTAACGGTTGGGTAAGATTTTTGGTAAGATGGGTAAAAAATTTGGTAATTTGTAACGGTTAGGTTGAGTTGGTAAAAGTTGAATAAAGTATAACAAAAGATGAAGATTTTGCTATAAAACATAGGTAAAACACGAGGAAAGTATAGCAAAACATAGTAAAAAGTGAACGATTATTATACGTGACAATATATCAGGTATCGGTGAAGACAGAATTATTTTTGAAAAAAGATTGCCCAGATTAACAGCATAAAAAACCGGGGAAGAAGACGGCTGGCCACACCGCCTCAAGGTCGGAGGGGTGGGACGATTGGCAGGGGGAATCTTATCAGCTCGGAGAGCATCCCGATCAATAATCGGGACCGGTTTCCCCCCGTGAAGAGACATATGGGCCATGGTGCTGGGGGTAAAATAGCTTCCGGTTAGTGGTGGGCCGTTGACGGTCAAAAAAACACTGGAAAAATAGGGGGAATTTGATTGAGGGGCGGGAGGGGGAAGGGTACAATCCGAAGTTGTGGCGCGAAATCTGGAACATGTGCGGCTTTTAGCTGGGAAGCTGGGATGTATGGTATTTTGGAAAGACAGGACAGGCTGGGAGGGATGGGTTTTTATGGGTAGAGGTAATAACAGGAGGATGGATGGATTTAAAACGATATTATTCAAAGCGGGGGATAAACAAAAAATCATTGCAGGCGTAAAGAATAACGATTGATTGAAGATGAATATCACCGTGAAAATGAAGGCTGATAAGATAGAGATCAAGGTGCATGAAGAAAAGAGGAAAACATGCTAGATGAAAAATTAATCAAGGCAATAAATCGCGGACGTTGTTTCGCACTAGTCGGGTCTGGCCCTTCTTGTGAGATGGGATATCCTTCATGGAAGATGCTTGCTGAAGATGTTTATGAAGAATTAATAAATCGTAATATTTCCATTGACAAAAAGTCTTATGACAAATATTTGAAAGAGAATAAGTTACCTGAATTATTCAGACAAGCCGAACAAGATGCCGGAGGACGAGAGTCGCTTATAAACATTTTAAAACCGCTTTTGTCGCCAAAACAAACATTAAGAGGAAGTATATATGAAAAATTGGTTAAATGGCCAATTGCTTGCTACATGACAACAAATTATGATGATGAGTTAAAAAAACATCTTGACCAAACAAAAATACATTACGAAGTAATTAGGAATCGCAAAGAAGATTTTTATGTAATTAGAGATGGTGTTAGCAATTTTATTATCAAATTACATTCTGACTTAGATTATCCTAATGAAGTAGTAATTACGTCTGCAGATTATCAAAAACTATATGTTGATACTGATGGACAATATTATCGAGATAAACTTCGACAAATATTTGAGATGTTTGATGTGCTGATAATTGGTCATAGCATGTCAGATCCTGATATAGATTATATATTAAGGATGGCAAAACAAACAGCGAGCCCAATTCACCCCGTCTATATGATTATTGCCGACTCCACTCAAGCAGAAGAATGGGAATATCGAGAGAAATACAATATTACACTACTGTCCGGTTAACTTAAAGACAAATTGTTGTAAAGCTAGAATATATAATAGTTTGTGAGAAAAAATGATTGGGATCGATTTCAACTTGCCCTTAAATTTTGGCCAAGGTACTTTAGCTGATTTACCGAAAGGGTTGGCCGATGAATACCGGGCAGACTGTTTTCTCGCAACTGATAGACTTCCTTCCCAAGAAACAATTCGACCAATGCGTGCGACGATATCACGGCAATCATCGGATAAAAAGTTTCTCTTGTTTCGACCAATACCTTTGTATGGTTTTCGCCCAGATAACCTATCGCCAGAGTCTTCGCGATATCGAAACCTGTCTGCTCGCCATGAAACAGAAACTTTATCATTGTGGTATCCGAGCCAATGTTTGTCGAAGCACGCTGGCCGAAGCCAACGAAAACCGCGACTGGAGAATCTACGCAGACTTTGCACAAATTCTGATCGACAAAGCCCGAACCCTTTATGCCAACGAAGACTTCGGCGTCCAGTTGGACCGAGAGGTTTATGCTCTGGATTCATCCACCATCGATTTATGCCTGTCACTTTTTCCATGGGCAAAATTTCGCCAGTACAAAGCCGCTGTCAAGATACATACCCTGATGCACTTAAAAGGCTCTATCCCTACGTTTATCCGTATTACCGACGGCAAAGTC
>JAKJEP010000208.1 GCA_022705365.1 Planctomycetota bacterium
GGAATCGGTCGTTTGGCTCATTGAAAACAAGGAATTGCAGGTTTCCAGTGCCAGGTGAAACTTAGACAGCCGCGCAGTGTTTTATTTCCGAGTTGTTATTCTCCAGCACCCGGTAAACCGTTATCCTGCTCAGGCTCACGGTCCGAGCAATGCGGGCGATCTTCTCCCCACTATCTTTCATGGCTACAATGGCTTTTACCTGCTCCTCGGTCACTTTGAGCCGGCGGCCCTTTTGGGAACCGCCCCAGCGTTTGCCGGCAGCACGGGCCGCGATTTGGCCGGCTTTGACCCGCTCGCCGCGGATTTCAGTCTCATAGGCGGCTACGGAAGCCAGTACATTGGCGATCAGTCGCCCGGAAGGCGTACCGAGGTCCACTGAATCTTTTAGGCTGACCAAACGAATGTTTTTCTCCTGTAACTCCTCAAACAATTTACACAGCCCGCTGGCCGTCCGTCCCAGTCGGTCTAGCCGCCAAACTACAAGCTGATGGATATAACCAGCGTTGATGTTCGCTTGCAGCTTCTGCCAGCGGGGTCGGTCCATGTTCTTTCCGGTGGCGGTATCGCTGTACCAGACCACCTTGCCCAGCTTTTCCGGATCCTGGGCGTTCAGCCAGCGTTCCAGATCGGGTTTCTGGCTGCGGGTGGTCTGCTGGGACGTGCTGACCCGCAGATAAACGGCGGTCTGTGGGATAAATTCAGACTTTGAGGCTGGTACTTGAACGATTGCGGGGGAAATAGTAGAATAACTCATGTCTTAACCTCGTTATCAGGTTAGGGCCACGCTCCCGGCTGCTCTAACAGCGCGGGAGCACTTTTTTTGTGATGACGGCCATCACAAACTATAATCAATATACTCCATAATCTTGCTCTTGTCAATTAGAATTCAGTCTTTACACTTTTTCCCCTGCTGAAATCTTTGGTTTTCGGCTCAGAAGCGAAGGTGAAAAATCGAATATTCACCTGTTACAGTTACTTCTAATAAAATGCCTTAGTATTCCGTCTGTATGGAATCAGACAAAAAAATCAAAACCGATGCAGTGAAGATCAATCGAGATAAGCAAAAGAAGTAAAAAGAACCTGGAGAAATCATAATTGAACGGAAGGAAAGGCTTGCAGAAAAAGGCCCGCACAGTATAATCAGGCTGGAATACAGGTTTCCCAATTATCGGGTAACACCGCATGATTAACCGATAGCGCCCTATAACCCAGATTCTTTACCAGCATTTTCGACGCAATGCCAATAGACCAAAAACCATAAGGGATAGTGTGCAAGGTTCGGGGATTGCAGCATATACCCCCCATGAACCATCATCAAATTTTATCGTAAAAGCAAGATGCCCCAAGTTGTTTATACATCCATCACCTTGTAACCCAAGGCCGGAGACTATCTTGTCATCAAGTACATCCCCTACGCTTAAAACCGGCACTAAGGCACTATCGTAGATATAGCCCTGTGTGATATTGTCACTCGATCCCATAAATGCAACTACCCCAGAGTCATTGATCCCTGGGAAATTGCTAACATGCTTATTTGTGGGTTCATCTCCTTCATCACCAAATATAAGCTCTACTTTATTTTGGTAATATCTTCCAATGGATTGTCGGCTATTGGAATTCAGGTAAGAAAAAAATGCTATTGCCCCGTTCTTAGATATGGCTGACATACCCTTGCCCTCAAAAATACCTGTTCCATCTAATATTACTTTCGTAGAATTATTGTTGGCAATTATTAAATTATCAGCACTGCTATTAAGTTTTGTATTTACTACAATATCACAATTGTCTGATATACTTGGCCAGCCTCCCAGCCAAGAGTAAGTACCTGAAGTATCAAGTATTAATTCTTCGGAGCCGTTCCATCTGTAAAGATAATCTGGAGAGCTGGAATCATTACGGGCTAGATATGCTACATCACCATTAGAGTTAATCGACGGAACAGAAGAGAAAGATCCTGAAGTTGTGGTTCTTATAAGTTCTTCACCTGATACCGAATGTCGATAGAGAGCTTGTGTTCCATCATCCATACTTGCTCGATACGCAAACTGTCTGTTATCATTTAGACGCGAATGATAAAAAATGCTATTGATTGGCCCTTCGGTATCTAAAACGGGTGTTAGAACGGAGCCATTTCCGATAAAAGTCCTTTCTAGTCCAGAAGGATAATTGACAGTAAAAATGACATCACCATTGTTATTGATAGCAGCATTTCCAGGGAACCTAGATATTTCATCTGCATCGAAATCGGCTATTTTAATAAAATTGTAGTCTGACGCTTGGACTATTGAACAAATAAGCGTAACTGCAAAAAAATAGTAATTTGATATTTTACCAAAACCGCTCATTTTTCACCTGCTTTCTGCCGTATTGGGCACCAAATATAAGTGTACTTCTCAGACAAAATCTGCCTGCTATAGGTATTACTGAAAACACGCAAAAATCCGATTTGGTGGTGACATAGCAAAGAAAAGGGCACCGCCAGATCGTGCTAACTCAAGGCCCGGCAAGGCCCATCCATAACACGCAAGCGGTACCCGTTTTGCCCAAAGGCAAACGAGCACCGACTTTCCTGCGTTTATGGAATTCAAAAATTGCCGGTTTTGAGTTAAACGCCAAAGTACAGTGACAAATCCTATTTAATTGTCAGGCTGGGACCACCCAGCTTCCTCTATAGTACAAGTTAATGGGAATTAACGCAATATTTTTCTCAATGTGAGAAAAATCCTTATTAGTGCTGGACTTATAAGGCTATGATATTTACCATTTGGGTAATTTAGATAAAGTCGGGGCGGCGGCCCGTACAGCCGTCGAGCGGCCCGGTCAGGCAGTGCTTGTTCACCTGTCGGCATTGTCAGGCTGGACCGGCCCGAAGAAAGACAGGTGAGTATGAATGATTTAAATACTTTACGGGATTTGATTAACACGGTTAAAACTTTGGAATCCTACAAGGGGCAACCTTTAAGTGTTTCGCAAGCACGAGAAAAAGTCAAATCCGTCTTGAATCAACTGGCAGACCATTTGAAACTGCTTAGCGATTGCAAGAATAGATTTGGCTGTGAAATGCGAGCCGAGGCCACTTTACGTAAAATTGAAAACGTTGCCATTCATCGAGATTATTCGTCGTCAACGCCAACTCTGGAAACTGCAATTTCCTGGTTGACTGGTCATCTGTCAGAAACAGAATATCGAGAAATCCCACCCTTTGTTCAAGAGCTTGAAAGATGGGCGGAAAAGACGGCTGCTGAAAAGCCACAGGTGGGCGCGGGGGAAATTCCTGATGACACGATTACACTCGCGATAGCAGTCAAAGACTATATGGTTTCACGAAGTACACTGAAACGAAAAATAGAAAATGGGGATTTGAAAACATATCGGCCTGCTAATGCCCCAAAAAATGGCGGTCACAGAGTGTCACGAAAAGAGATCGAGACTTTTTTTGAACCGAAACGGTAAAGTAGCAGTGAACAGTATCATTTCGGTGTCAAGCGGTATCATTTCAGTATCATTTCGGTATCACGCTGACCATTGACTGGTTTTTTAACCTTTTGCGTTCCATAATGAGGGTATGGAACATGCAGAAAAATTTTATTTTGTAAGCCTTGAGGCGCTGGCGGCAGAATTGGGATTGCCGCAAGCATATCTCAGGAGGTTGGCTGCCGATGGCAAAATTCCAAGCCTGAATGTATCGGGACGATTGCGATTTAATCCGTCCGCTGTCGGCGATGCTTTGACCGAACTTTCACGAAAGGGGGGCCAGCTATGAGTGACCGGCAGCTCATCAATTTATCCCGTTTGGCGAAGCTACTGGGAATCGGCCGAACCACCCTTTACGAATGGCTGCACTCGGAGCAGTTACCACCGGCGGCCAAGATTATCAATTCCCGGCGGTACTGGACGCGGCAGCAGATTGAGGCGTTTCTGCAGGACCAGCAGGCAGAGCGAGGGCGGCGATGATTACCGAACCTTCCACATCATCATTACCGCCGCAATCCCCAGAGACGGAGGCGGCATGTCTGGGTGGCTTGATTATCGACCAGGCGGATGAATATCGGAACGAAGTCATTCCCTTGCTGAGGCCGGAATATTTTTATCTCGGACAAAATCAAGTGGTATTTCGGGCGATTCTGAATTGTTACGAAAAACTACCCACGTTCGATATGATATTGCTGCGTAATGAGTTAAAGCAGGCCCGAACCATGTGTGAGTTTAACGCGGTGGCGTACCTGACTGAACTTACGGAAAGTGTACCGTCTCCCGTCAACGGGCCTCATTATGCAAAAATCATACGGGAGAAGGCAGGTCTGCGCGGGATCATCCGGGCAGCCAATGAAATATCTCAAAAGGCGAACGATCCCCATCTTGACTATGACGGGTTCAAGGACGCGGCGGAGCGGTCCTTACTGGCCCTGTTGGATGATGGCACCGCCGGCCAGCCGATGCTGCTGGCGGACATCATACCTGATATGCGCGAACGGATGCTGAACCGTACTGCCGACAGCAAAGGCGGATTATTGACCGGCTTTGTGGACTTAGACAATCTGCTGAGCGGCTTGCGGCCCGGTGAGCTTACCGTGATTGCCGCCCGGCCCAGCATGGGGAAGACAGCCCTGGGATTGAATATCGCCGTCAATGCGGCATTGCGGCAAAATCAGGCAACGGCCATATTTTCGCTGGAGATGGGGATGGATTCTTTGGTGGATCGGATTGTTTCAAGTGAGACGGGGATCAATTCCTTCAACATCCGCAATGGGTATCTTGGAGCGGCAGACAAGCAGTCAATCCATGATTGCCTAATGAACTTGGCGGCGGCGCCCCTGATTATCGATGAATCAAGCCAGCTTACCCCCCTGGAATTAAAATCAAAGTGCCGGCGACTCAAACAGAAACATGATCTTCAGCTCGTGGTAGTGGACTACCTTCAACTGATGCACTGTCCGGAATCCGAAAACCGGCTGCAAGAGGTTTCTGTTATATCCCGGCAGCTTAAGGCCCTGGCACGGGAGCTGCATATCCCGGTAATTGTGATGAGCCAGCTTAACCGGCAAGCGGAAAACCGAGACGGAAACCGGCCCCGGCTGGGTGATTTACGGGAATCGGGAACGATAGAGCAGGACGCCGATGTAGTCATCCTGTTATATCGCGAGGACTATTACCGGCAGCATGACCCCGGCCATACGCCAAACAATATTGCGGAAGTGATTGTAGCCAAATATCGTAATGGCCCGACCGGGACGATAAAATTGCACTGGCAGGAAAAGATGTCGAGCTTTCGGAATCTGGACAGGAGTGACCAATGACCGACTTATTCTACAAACTGCCTCAGGCCCTTGCGGCCCGGCGCGACCTGACCGGTAATGACAAGATGGTTTTCGTTGTGCTACTAAATTATTACAGCCAGAACGGCAAGGCATACCCAGGTATAAGAACCATTGCCGAGGCGACGGGATTAACTCCGGTAACAGTAAATGGCTGCGTTCACGACTTGGAAAAGTTAGGTCTTTTGGTCATTGACCGGCGGGGCTGCGGCAAAAGAAATTTTTATCACATAACTGAAACCGTTAAAGAGTCTAATACGGTTTCTGGTATTGGCAAACCGTGTAAGAGTTTAACACACACCGTTAAAGAGTCTAATACGGAACCGTGTAAGAGTCTAACACGTATAAGAAAAGATATATTAAAAGACAAAGGGGGCGGGATTTCTTTTAAAACCTTTTGGGAAGCCTATCCCCGGAAGCAAGCCAAGGCCGATGCAGAGGCCGCCTTCCGTACACTGAACCCTGACCCGGAGCTTTACGCTGCGATGCTGGCGGCCCTGGAGCGGCAGAAACAGTCTGACCAATGGCGGCGGTCCGGCGGGCAATATATTCCATACCCAGCCACATGGCTGGAAAAAAGACGATGGGAAGATAACCTTTCCGACCCGCAAGCCAGAACAGAATCCGACCGGGCGGCGGATCGAGAATGCGAACGGACGGCGGCCATGCTGGAACGATACCGGCAGGAAGCCAGATAACAGAAAGGATAAAATTATGAAACGAAAAATGACTTACGAAGAACACGCCCAGATCGGCAACACCATGAAAACCTTACAGCGACAGTTAGCCGACATTTTGAATTGCTTCAGGGTCTCCAGCAGGGAGGCCCGGCTAATCGGGAAGATTATC
>JAKJEP010000209.1 GCA_022705365.1 Planctomycetota bacterium
TGCCAACTACGACCTGACGCGCTTCCTGAACGAACAGCTCGCCGCCCATCACCTCCTGGAACCCAGACCGGTTTCCTCCGTGGCGCTGGTGGGCCAGCAGGGAAATTTCACCATCCGGCACCTGGCTCTTTACCGGGACATCCACTACTCCAATTCCCCCAACGGCCCCTGGCATCCGGGACGGGGCACCGAAGGCAGCCCCTTCACCCTCAACCCCGATGAATTCTTCAGCCTGGCCAGCCACGACTCCCGCTTCTGGGATGACCCCGGTCTCGGCAACAGCCGGGAATACCGCATGGGCGTCGTCCCCCGCGATTATCTCATCGGCCGCGCCCTGTTCGTCTATTGGCCCGCCGGCTTCCAGATCCATCCGGCCTTCCGCTTCGCCATCATCCCCAACATCGGCGAAATGCGGTTCATCCACTAAAATCATCCGCCTCACATAAAACTGGACACAAAATCCAGATAGCCGGTATCTCCCGGCTGCAGCCCGGAATGATTGTGCACCGAACGCAGCACCACCTTCAGGCCGTTTTCCCAGAGTTCCTCCGACACGTCCGGCCGAATCTCCCGGATATCCGCCAGGGCCTGCACCACCCCGGCCGTCGGCTCATCGGCCGTTTCCCCGCCGGCGATGGCGATTCGCAGCGCCGCGGCCATCACCCGGTCATCCAGCTCCGGATGGTCGCGGTAGGCCGAAACCAGCACAAATTCGATATTCTGCAGAACATCCACATGCTCGTGCGTCATCCGGTTATAGTTCCGGCCTGAAACACCATACATCTCACTGCTCTGTTTACGGCGTAACTTTCTCAACATCGACATACGTAACCTCCTTGTCAGGTACTATTTCCATCATCTGAACCGGAACCTCCGGCTCTCCCATCCGCTGCGCCTTCGTCGGCATGTAAGGCGACAGCAGCGCAATACATCCCCAGGCGATCAGGCACGAGATCAGCCCCACCACGATCCCGACCCGAAACCACTCAAAAAAATGAATGTGGCTGTGATACCGCTTCTCCAGCATCCCCAGCGCCACAATATTGGCCGTGGAACCGATCAGCGTGATATTCCCACCCAGACACGTCCCGTGCAGCAGCGCCCAGATCAGCGGCGTCTGTCCCAGCCGGTCCACCACCGGCAGAAAACTGGCCACAAATACAATATTATCCACAAACGCCGAGCCAAACGCGGATATCACCATGATCACCGGCGTCAGCAGCCAGCTTCGCCCGTGAAACGCCTCCTGAAAACCCACCGCGATTCGCTCCGTCACCCGCGTATGCTCCAGCGTCCCCGCCACCGCAAACAGCATCATAAAAAACAGCAGCGTCCACCACTCCACATCCGCCTCAATATAATGCCGCGCCCGCTCCCGCCGCCAAACCATCAAAACCCCCGCCACCACCAGCGGCGCTACAATCAAAACCGTGTTCGGGGCCAGTCCCAGCCAGTTCTCCATCTGATGATGCAGCGCGATAAAGCCCAGCATCCCCACCAGGATCCCCAGACTCCGCCGATACGGCACCCGGACCAGCGGTCCCAGCCCCAGCCCCATTTCCCGACGCGCCGCCAGCCGCTCCGAAAGCAGATGGATATCCCGCCGATACCAGTACAGCAGCAGAAACAGCGTAACAACCAGCACCAGGACCATGATCGGAAACGACCACGTCAAAAAATCCAGAAACTTCAGCGGCGGCGTCACTTTCTGACCGATCAGAATCCCCACCGGATTGCCCAGCATCGTGCCCGTCGAGCCGATATTGGTCGCCAGCACCGATATCATCAGAAACGGCGTCGGACGCATCTTCAGCGTATCGCACACCTGAAACACCAGCGTCGCCACAAATATAATCGACGTCACCTCATCCACCGCACAGGCCATAAACGCCGACAAAAACACCAGGATCATCACAAACTTCATCCCCGTCATATGATGCGTCTTGATTACCCCCTGGATGATCCACGTAAACAGCCCCAGCTCCTTCAGCACCCCCACCGTCACCATCATCCCCACCAGAAACAAAATCACGTCCAGCTTGCACTCATGGATAAACGTGGGCAGGTCCAGCACATTCAATCCCATCAGCGCCCCGATCCCGATAAACGCAATCGCCAGGCGGAACGTCCAGAACATCAGCGTGGACATGATAATCAGAAAGAATACCGTACACGAAATCACCTGCGAGCGATCCATGTTCATCCAGTGCGCCAGGCCGCCCAGGGACAAACTTACGCCCAATACCGCCAGCATCCGAAGGCCCATATGAGGTGTCGTTTCTTCTCCGCTCATGTCGCTCCCTTTATTCCCGCAGAATCCTGCTCAAAAACCGCTCCAGCGCCACCACCCCCACCAGCCTCTGCCCGCGCACGATATACGCATGATTCGCCCGCGACCGCGCCAGCTCCTTGGCCACCTGGATCGCCGGCGCCTCCTCCCCCACCGTCACATACTCGCTGGTCATAATCTCCGCCAGCCACGTCTTGTTCTCTTTCCGCAGCAGCTCCGCGAACGGCTCAAAATTCAAAATCGTACTGACATCGTCCATCCACAAGATATAATCCGGCAGGCACACCCGCAGCAGCTCATGCGCCGAGACAATCCCGATTAAATCCTCATCCTTGTCCACCACCGGCAATTCCTCCACCCCATGCCGCACAAACAGGTCGATCGCCTTTTCCAGCGTGTCATGCTCCTGCAGCTTCACCTTCACCGGATCCATGATATCGCACGCACAGACATGGTCCGGCAGGATCATACCCTGCTGATAGAAAAACCGCCACACCTCCTCCCCGCTTTTCAATGCCGAGATCCGCTCCGCCACCTCCGGCGACTGACACGCCTTGGACAACGCGCTCAATGCCTGCAAATAAGCGCCCGGCGCCGCCTTCGGCACCAGCATCAGGATCAATAGCTTGACCGGTTCAACTCCTTTCCCATACACAATCCCTTTTTGCGACGTGACCACTCCTGCCACTACCGTATCAATCGATTCCAGCCGGACATGCGGCACCGCGATTTGACTACCGAGCAGCGCCGGATATCGCTCTTCCTGTTCCACCAGCACCTGGCAGGCCTTCTCCCATTCCGCTATGCCGTGCTGGCGGGCCAGCCGCTCCAGCATCTCCCGAAAAATCCCGTTGCGATCTTCCGTATCGGTTTGGCAGATCACCTGGCCAGGATCAAAAAAACTGGAAAAATGAACCCCGTTAATCTTGTGATTGGAAGCTGCCGTTTTTTGAAAACCCGGTTTTTTCATAGAAATCCTTACACCGTCAACACTCAGGATACCGGACTGGCACATCGCCGCACCATTATGACCCCAACCGCTAACCGGGTCAAGAAAATTCCATAAATCCCTATGCCATAGATCCTTTTCCCGTTAATCCCCCGGCTTCACCACCCGCCCCAAAAACAGAATACTCCCGAATTCGTTATCCCGGATCCCGAACACAAACGGATGATCCGCTCGGAACACCACCGGCGGCATCGGCATCGCCTTCAGCGTCATGACCACCCCCGTCGCCGCCGCCGCTTCCGTTCCCTCTTCATTCACCTCCACAAACGCCTTATGCACCACCGCCGACAAAAACAATTCCTTATTCCCGTTCATCCCCGAAAAATCCGCCTGCTCCGAAAACGCATCCCCCATCCCCATTTCCGCCAGAACCTTCCCCAAGCTGAATTCACTGGTCATCTTAAATTTCGGCAGATAAACCTCCACTTCCTGTTGCTTGGCTTTTTTCTGCCACTTTTGGAGATTTTGAACCGTAAGTTTATTTTCCAAATCCTTCAGCCCATCCCTTTTACCCGGCAGCAAAACCAGCATACTCAGTTGCTCCCCTTTATAGGGCAGCTCCAGGATCTGGATCCCATCAGCCTCGGCATACGTAAATTCTCCCTTCTGAAACATCATTTCTGCCTCGCTCTGCTCTTCCTTTGTCACGTAAAAAGGGGCTTTCTCCGTAACTTCCTTTTTAAATTGGCTCCGCCAGTCCCCCTTGAAATAAATCGCGTTGGTCAGCACCAGCCGGGTCGCGGCATCCAGCACCCCCGGCTGAATCAGGTCCTTGATCTTCTCCTGCGTCTTTTCCTCCACCCACCCGTTAATCCGCAGCCGGGCTTCTTCCGCCGCCTGCACAAAATCCAGCTCTTCCAGCGGCGCCTGGTAAAACTTCTCCGTCATCTGCACATAGTCCGGCAGCAGAACATACCCCTGCTGCCGCCACAGGGCATTGGCAACCGCCAACTGAAAATCTCCGGCCTTGCCCTTCTCGTTCAATTGCCGCTGCAATTGCCCCAGCACCGGGTGCAGCTTCTTCGGCTGCAGAGCATAATGCAGTACCTTCCCCATCTGTTTGGCCGTCTGGCCCCGCGCCCCGCCATACGTCATCGCCAGCGCCGACGAAATACTATACGGCGAAAAAAACAGATTCCCCGGCTGCCCCTGCCCCTTTCCCTCCCCCGCCAGCTTCGCGTACAACTCCAGCGCAAAGGCCGTATTCCCCTGTACCACCATCTCCGTATCGCTGAGCCGCACCTCTTTCGCCGCCGGCAGAGTTTTCACCTTCTTCTTCTCCGCCGGTTCCTCTGCCCCGACCCATCCGCTCCCCACCAGCCCCAACATAACCGCAAAAACCAGAGTATAACGTTTCATAATAGCCTCCGTAAAATTTTCCTTATGGTTTCACTCTTAATTATGGCCAGGTATTCTGTAAAATCTTCACAAAACATATAAAGGTTTATATCTCCACATATTCTCAATTCCAAGAACGTCCTTCAACTCAAACCTAAATTGCCAGTAATCATTGTTATAACAAAACTATGCACGAGCGACTAAGACAATTTGAACGCAGGAACCCAAATGGCGGTTTATTTCTAACATCTTTATTTGCAGGTATTTAGAAATTATTCTTTTAAACTAAAACCATTTCCTTTTTAAAAATCTTCAGAATTTTCCCGGTTTCAGAAATAACGCTTGCGTTTTGAATATAACTTTAGTAGAAATATATACATAGGGTTTGACGCAAATATATCATTCATCCGCTTTTAGGAATTTTTGTTGGAACAAGAACAAGGAAAACTTAATACCAATGTAAATACTTTGGATGCGGATGCTCTACTAATTGGATTTACAGGATCAATTGGTAGCGGATGTACCTTCATAGCCAAAGGTATTCGTGACATATTATCCGACAATGCTAAATATTATCTTGTGTCTGATATTTTGCGGGATATTGCCAAAAAAAATCATACGGAAGAAAATACTAAAATTTTACAGGATTTAGGCAACCAAATAAGATTGGAAAATGGAAATTCTCGTTTAGTTGAACTATGCATAGAAAAAATTAAGCGAGACTCTAAATCCGAATCTTGGGATAAAGAGAATACAATTATACTCATTGACGGCATCAAGAATGATGGAGAAGTCCACTATCTCCGCCAATTTCCAAATTTTTATCTAATTTCAATCCATGCTGATAAAAGTACACGAAAGAAAAGAGTAGTTGGTGAACACTCTTACAATAATCGCTTTAACGCAGATGACGACTTTGAAAAAGCAGACGCTCGTGACGAACATGAGGACATTTCTTATGGGCAACAATTAAAAAAATGCAACTATCTCGCTGATATTATAATTTACAATAATACAGATTATCCAAATGCTTCTGCGACCAGCAAAAGAAAATTTTTCAGTGACATCAATGCGAATTATATATATCCAATCCAGCAATCAAAAAGAGGGGCACCAGCTCATGATCGACCACCCAGTATTGATGAGACACTTATGACTATGGCTTATTGCGTAAGCAAACGTTCAAGTTGCTTGAAACGAAAAGTCGGAGCTATTATAGCTCATATCATGGAGTTTGAGAATAATACCGAACAACCGTTGCCTGTGCAACGAGTAGATTCAAATAAACAGTTCCAAATTGTATCAAGTGGTTATAATGAAGTCCCTTTGGGTACAGAAGCTTGTATATTCAGCGAATGGCAAAAATGCTATCGTGAAAATCTTCAAGAAATTTTGGCAAAAAAGTTTATTTGTTGCCCTAATTGTGGTACAAAAATACCAGAAAAGAGGGTGTCCAATTGATAGTTGAAGGTTAGGAAAAGAAAGGCGGCTCCTGTGGCTGAATCGTGTATAATTCAG
>JAKJEP010000020.1:0-7002 GCA_022705365.1 Planctomycetota bacterium
TTCCATCAAACCCGACCCCGCCGGTCTGGGCTCCCATCAGCAATTAAACCTGCCGGCCTGCGGTTTCTACCAGCAAACCGGTTACCCCTGCCCCTCCTGCGGCATGACCACCGCCTTTGCCCTGGCCGTTCGCGGCCGGTTCATCCAGGCTTGGCTCATCCAACCGGCCGGCACTCTGGCATCCCTGGCCTGCTTCTTTCTGGCC
Organism: Planctomycetota bacterium; assembly: GCA_022705365.1. Taxonomy (GTDB): domain Bacteria; phylum Planctomycetota; class Phycisphaerae; order Sedimentisphaerales; family SM23-30; genus JAKJEP01. The sequence continues at coordinate 206 of JAKJEP010000020.1, forward strand.
CTGCTGGCCGGTTATGTCACCTGTACCGGCCGGCGAATCCATCATATTACTGCCAAACTCAACTGGAATTACATACTTCTATCCGCCGCCGGTATCGTTCTTGCTTCCTGGCTCTGGAAATGCTATTCTGTCTGGCTGGTAAATCGTTAACCGCCGTATAAAATTTGGAGGAAAGCCTATGTGCCGTGCCGTAATTCTGATGCTGACCGCCGCCTGCCTGTCCGGCTGCAATATCCTGGCCTATCCTGCCTATGTCCTCTTCGGCCAATCCGAAAAAAAAGTCAAGGCCGAATATACCGGTCTGGAAAAACAAACTACCCTCATTTTCGTCGTCACCAATCCCGCCATTGACTTTGAATATCCCTATACCGGATTGAATATCGCTCTGGCTTCCGCGGACCGGATCGCCAAACAGGTCGAAGACACCCGATTTGTCGATCCCGAAGCCGTGGACAAGTACCAGCGGGAAAAAATCGATTGGCTCAGCATCCCCATCGCCGAAATGGGCCAGCATTTCCAGGCCTCCCGCGTCCTCTATATCGACATGGTCCAGTTCACCATGCGGGAGGAAGACTCTCTGAATCTGCTCCGTGCCCACATTGCGGCCGATATCCGCATGTACGAAATCGACTCCCTTACATCCGATGAACCGGCCTACCAGACCGATCTGGATGTCCTGTACCCCAAACTAGGACCTTCCCTTTTCAGCGACGAGGCACATGCCATGATCTATCAGCAGTCGATTGCCCTCTTTGCCGAGGAACTGGCCAAAAAATTCTACGACCACAAAGTGCCGGCCGAATAACGCAGCTTGCTCACCAACTGGTGCGCCTGCCGCGTCGGCTCCGGCAGCCGATAACCTTTGCAGCAGCGCAGCACTATTTGTTCCGCTTGCCGCAATTCCACCCGATGCCCCACCGATACATACAGACACCTGACCCCCTCCCGGCTGCGTAATACCGTTCCAATTACTTCCTTCCCATCCAGCAGTCGGCTATGACAGCCTTTTTTCAGACCCGGCTGGCGGTACTCCCCTATCAGCCGGCTTTTGGCACAGCCGATGGTCGGCCACCCCAGCTCCAACCCCACATGACAGGCCAGACCAAACCGCCGCGGATGCGCCACCCCCTGCCCGTCGATCAGCAGTACATCCGGACATTCCTTCAGCTTTCGTGCCGCCGCCAACACCACCGGCGCCTCCCGAAAGGATAATAAACCCGGAATATAGGGAAATTCAATCGGCAGCAAGGCCTGGGCATATTCCAGCAACTCCATCTCCGGATAGCTCAGCAGGGTTACCACCGCTATAGACTTTGTCCCATCCCGGCTGAAGGCCGCATCCGCTCCCGCTACCCGCCGGATTCGCCCCTCCAGCCGGTTTCGGCTCACCTGTTCTGCCCCCAGCCGCTGTAACTGTACCGCATCCGCATAACTCAGTCTGCCTGTCTTTTCCGATCCGGTTGCACTCATCCGTATTTCCTCAATATCCTTGCAAAATAACGGCCTTTTCCTGTTTTCCCAGTCAAAAATCGCCGCCAACCTCGAAAATACCCCCATTTCCCCGCAAAATTCGGTTGCCACAACCACCCGGACTGTTATAATGTCCACTGCTGGAGTTGGGGGCGTGGTGTAACGGGAGCACAGCTCGGTCGCATCGAGCAAATAGGGGTTCGATTCCCCTCGCCTCCAGTGGTTTTTTGGGGTAAAAACCCGGAAAATAGATTTTGATGTAGATTTAACCCATAAACGCATATGTGATGATATGCGGGGCAAGGTTAGTATCTAACGCTACTATCTAATCCGCAAAAAACAACCCCTTAAGTATTTTACACCTAAGGGGTTATAAAGTACTGCGGATGAGAGGAGTCGAACCTCCACGGGGTTGCCCCCACAGGCACCTGAAGCCTGCGCGTCTGCCAGTTCCGCCACATCCGCAGATGGACTGGGATAATTGTAGTGCTTGCTGGCGGCCTGTCAAGAAAACTCTTGGGGAAGTTATAAAATCCCGATAAAATCTTACATTTGTTCAATGGTTTCGATGCCCAGCAACCCCAGACCGTGCTGGATGGTCCGGCCGGTCTGATAGCACAGCAGCAGGCGGGTGTTCCGCGAGGTTCCCTCGGCCTTGAGGACGGGGCAGTTGGTGTAAAAACCGCTGAAGGTCTGGGCCAGGTCGAATAAATAGGTGGTCAGCAGGTGCGGCCGCAGGTCACGGGCGACGGTTTCCACCACCTCCCCATACCGCAGCAGCAGTTTAGCCAGGCCGATCTCTTCCGGGGCAGCCAGTTCCAGGCTGTGGTTCTGGGCCAGTAAGTCCGCCACATCCACCTGACCCTTGCGGAAGATACTCTGCACACGAGCGTAAGCATACTGCATATACGGAGCGGTATTGCCCTCCATCGCCAGCATCTTGTCCCAATTGAAGATATAGTCCGTAACCAGATTATTAGACAAATCGGCGTATTTCACCGCCCCGACCCCGACGGCATGGGCAATCCGCTGCTTCAAATCCGGCGGCAGGTCAGGATTTTTTTCTTCCACCACCTGGCGGGCACGGAGTTCCGCTTCATCCAGCAGGGATTTGAGTTTCACATTTTCGCCGGAGCGGGTCTTGAATGGCTTGCCATCATCACCAAGCACACTGCCGAACGGAACATGTTCCAGCCGAACCGATTCGCCCGCCCATCCGGCCTGGCGCACACAGGCAAACAGCATCTCAAAATGCAGCTTCTGCCGGGAATCGGTTACATAAATGATCCGATCCGCGCGCAACTGCCCCACCCGGTACTGAATTGCCGCCAGATCGGTCGTGGCATACAGATAGGCCCCGTCGCTTTTCTGCACAATCATTGGCAGCGGTTCACCTTCCTTGGTCTTAAAACCATCCAGAAAGACACATTGCGCCCCGTCCGATTCCTGAAGAAGCTTCGCCGCGGAAAGCTCCGAAATTACCGAAGGAAGTTTGTCATTATAGAAGCTTTCGCCGCGTACATCATGTTCTGTAAGGTTTACACCCAAACTATCGTAGATTTTCTGGCATTCATCCAAAGAAGTTTTAACTATGGATTGCCAAAAAGGCATTACGGATGAATCCTTATTATGAAGCTTAACCACACAATCGCGGGATGAAGCAGCAAATTGAGGGTCGTTATCAAAACTTTCTTTCGACTTTCGGTATAAATCCTCCAGATTTGCCAAAGAATCTGCCTCGCTGCCCTGCATACTAGAAATGGCGAGGTTAATTCTGTGCTGGATAAGGTATTGGACGAGCATACCAAACTGAGTGCCCCAGTCGCCGACGTGGTTTTGGCGGATGACTTTGTCTGGGTTACCGTACCAGAATTCGAGGACGCGGGCGATGGTGTCTCCGATAATCGTGCTGCGGAGGTGGCCGACGTGCATCTGTTTGGCGATGTTGGGGCCGGAGAAATCGACGACCGTAGTGGGCGGATTTTCGCAGGAGTCGATGCCCAGCCGCCGCGGGTCGCATATCGCCTCGGTCAGCCGCTGCGCCAGCCAGCCCGGTTTCAGGCGGAAATTGATGAAGCCCGGCCCCGCCACTTCCGGCGGTTCACACATATCACCCACATCCAGCTTAGCCACAATCTGCTGGGCCAGCTCCCGCGGATTTTGCTTGATCTTCTTAGCCAGTGCCATCACCCCATTAGCCTGATAATCGCCAAACTGGGGATTCGCGGAGGATTTTATGATAGCCGCTGGGGCATCGGCAGACTCTCCGGCCACAACAGCCATTACATCGGAAACCCGCTGTTCCAGTATATCAATGATTGGTTTCATCACGCTGCCATTCGATATGGGGAGCGTCGCCCCATAACAATTCCAGGTCGTAAAACAGCCGGTATTCCTGATCGAACAGATGCACCACGACATCGAAGAAATCCAGAATGACCCATTTGCCCTGCTGGAGACCGGCATGGTGGAAAGGTGCGTTGTTTTTCTCTTTGCCGGTTTTCTCCATTTCGGCGGCGACAGCACGGACCTGCTGGTCGCTGGTACCGGTGCAGATGACAAAATGGGTAGCCACAGGCGAACGGCCCGCCAGTTCCAGGATCACGATCTGGCTGCAATGGCGGTCGTGGGCCAGCCGGGCCAACTCAATGGCCCATCGGCGGCTGGCTTCCAATTCTTTGTCGGAAATTTCAAACGTCAGGTTTTTTTCGATTTCGGTTTTTTTACTCACTAATTCTCATATTCCTATTCACGGATTTTCCGCTTTCTATCCTACCATAAAAAACACGGATAGTCCACAATGACTATCCGTGTTCGGTGGGAAATTAGAACAAAAAATGTAGGGAAAACCGTTTTTATGACCCTGAAAAGCGGTTTCAGGGGCAAAATTTACTCCTTGACCTCAAATTCGGCATCAATCACATCGTCATCACCTTTTTTCTTTTCGCCGGCCTGGGGTTCGCCCTGGGCCGCTCCGGCGGAGGCGGCATGTTGCTTGGTGGCCTGTTCGTACATGATTTTTCCGAGGGTCTGGCTGGCGGAACCCAGATTCTCCATGGCCTTCTGGATCGCCTCGGCACTGTCCTGCTTGAGAACCTCGCGCAGGTTATTGATGGCGGACTCCACCTTGGAGCGTTCCTCGGCGGGCACTTTATCACCATGTTCCTTGAGTGTATTTTCGGTACCGTAGATCAACTGATCCGCCTGATTCTTCAGATCGATCAGGTGGCGGCGTTTCTTGTCTTCCTCGGCGTGGGCCTGGGCTTCCTGGGTCATCTTTTTGATTTCCTCATCGCTGAGGCCGGACGTTCCTTTAATTTCGATCGACTGCTGTTTGCCGGTGGCCAGGTCCTTGGCGGATACGTTCAGGATGCCGTTGGCGTCGATATCAAAAGACACCTCGATCTGCGGCACACCGCGCGGGGCCGGGGGCAGGCCGGTCAACTGGAAACGGCCCAGCGTCCGGTTGTCCGCGGCGAACTCACGTTCCCCCTGCAAGACATGGATGTCCACCGACGGCTGGCTGTCGGAGGCGGTACTGAAAATCTCCTTCTTGGCAGTGGGGATGGTCGTATTCCGCTCGATCAGCTTGGTCATGATCCCGCCGAGAGTTTCCACGCCCAGCGAAAGCGGGGTTACATCCAGCAGCAGGATATCCTTGACATCGCCGGCCAGCACGCCGCCCTGAATGGCAGCGCCAATAGCCACCACTTCGTCAGGATTGATGCTCTTGTTCGGTTCTTTGCCGAAAAGTTCCTTGACCAGTTGCTGCACTTTGGGAATCCGGATGGATCCGCCTACCAGCACCACTTCAGCGATATCACTGGGGGATAGTTTGGCATCCTGCAGGGCTTTTTCGCAGGGGATTCGCAGCCGCCGCAGTTCATCGGCAATCAATTGCTCAAACGTGCTGCGGGTAATCGTCATTTGCAGATGTTTCGGCCCGGACTGATCCGCGGTGATAAAGGGCAGATTGACTGTGGATTCCACCGAGGTGCTTAATTCGCACTTGGCCTTTTCCGCCGCTTCCTTGAGCCGCTGGAGGGCCATCGGGTCTTTCCGCAGATCGATTCCCTCTTTTTTCCTGAATTCGTCGGCGATATAGTGAATCAGCCTTTCATCCAGGTCATCACCGCCCAGATGCGTATCGCCGTTGGTGCTGAGCACTTCGAAGACATTATCGCCGATATCCAGAATGGAAATATCGAAGGTGCCGCCGCCAAAATCAAAGACGGCGATTTTTTCGTTGGCTTTCTTTTCCAGCCCGTAGGCCAGGGCCGCCGCGGTCGGCTCGTTGATGATGCGTTCGACCTTGAGACCGGCAATCTGGCCGGCATCCTTGGTCGCCTGCCGCTGGGAGTCATTAAAATAAGCCGGCACGGTAATGACCGCCCGGTCCACCTTCTCGCCCAGATAATCTTCCGCGGTTTTTTTGAGGTCCTGGAGGATCATGGCGGAAATCTCCGGCGGGGTATAATCCTTGCCCCGAACCTCTACCTTGACCAGTTCATCAGGCCCGCCGACGATTTTATAAGGAACGATTTTCTCTTCGGAAGAGACCTCCCGGTGACGGCGGCCCATAAAACGCTTGATCGAATAAACGGTGTTGGTGGGATTGGTCACCTGCTGGTGACGAGCAATCTGGCCAACCAGCCGTTCGCCTTTATCGGTAAAGCCTACCACCGAGGGAGTCAGCCGCGAGCCCTGGGCGTTAATCAATACCTTGGGGGTAGTCCCTTCCAGAATCGCCACCACCGAATTGGTAGTACCTAAATCAATACCTATTATTTTGGACATATTTATTTGCTCCTTGTTTGAATAATACAAACATAATTCATATCCTAATATAGTAGCAAATAGTATGCCAATAAGGCAGATATTTTATAAATATTTATATAACAAATATTTATGTAATTTTATTTTTCGCCGGCGTAAATCGAAATTCATGCCAACCAGGCAGTTACGCTTGCCTGAACTGCCATATAGACTTTCCGACGAGATCTTCGCAAAATAACGAAAAATAAACGTAAAATGGCGATTATTTCCTTCCAACTCATTATACTATATAAAGTCTAAATAGATTGAATGTTTGTTCCAATTCATTATCTGAAAATGAAGGTAATAGAACAAGGAGAGAAATCGATGAAGCATATCAAGGTTTTCCAGGTAGTATTTTCAGGTTGGTTGCTGGCTGCTGGTTTTGCCTGCCAGGGCGGGGCAGCGGAATTGAAGTTTCGCCAACATGTGATCAATGCCGATTCGAAATTTGAGGCGGCGGGCGTGCTGGATGTCAATCGGGACGGCAAGCTGGATATCTTCTGCGGCGG
>JAKJEP010000020.1:7012-18347 GCA_022705365.1 Planctomycetota bacterium
TCTGGTATGAGGCCCCGAAGTGGACAAAGCATTTCGTCCGGGAGCTGCAGGATATGGACGGCTATTATGTCGATTTCGCAAACCTGCCCTTCGATGTGGACGGTGACGGCTGGGTGGATATCGTCAACGCCGCCTGGCATAACAAAAGCGTGTTCTGGATTCGCAATCCCGGCAAGCCGGACGGGACCTTTGAGGTCTTCCATGTGGATGAGCCGGGCAATATGGAAACGGCGATTGCCGTGGACATCAACGGAGACGGCCAGAATGACATCCTGCCGAATATTATGACCGCGGCAGCCTGGTATGAGTTCAAGCCGGACGCCGCGGCGGAGCACGGGGTGAGATGGACCAAACACGATCTGCCCGTCGAAGCGGCCGGCCATGGGATCGGGGCGGGCGATCTCAATGGAGATAGCCGCGTCGATGTCATCGGGGCCAAAGGCTGGCTGGAACAAATGGCCGACGGGCAGTGGCAGTGGCATGGGGAATTTGACTTGGTAGATGCCAGCATTCCCATTCTGGTCCATGATGTCGATGGGGATGGCGATGGCGATCTCATCTGGGGCATGAGCCATAATTACGGGGTTTATTGGCTGGAGCAGGAGAGCAATTCGATCGGGCAGCGAATCTGGACCCGGCATGAAATCGACCATGACTGGTCGCAACCTCACTTTCTGCTGCTGGCGGACCTGGATAACGACGGCCAGCAGGAACTGCTGACCGGCAAGCGGTATTACGCCCATAACGGCCATGATCCCGGAGGAAACGATCCCCGCTGCATCTATTATTATAAGCTGGATAAAGCCAAACGGCAGTGGACCCGCTTTACTATCACACACGGCGAGCAGCCGGCCTTCGGCATCAATACCCAGGCGGTGGATATCGACGGGGATGGGGATATCGATATTGTCGCGCCGGGCAAAAGCGGTTTGTTTTTATTCGAAAACCTGCTGAACTGAAGTAGTCAGAATCATAAAACAAGGACTTTGGTTATGAAAAACGAAGGTCGAAATTCGAGCGGTATTTTATCGCGCCGGACTTTTATCAAAACTTCCGCCTCTGCGGCTTTTTCCTTAGCAGCAGTTAGTATGAAAAGCGGCAAGTTGTTTGCAGCCGGTTCCGATACGCTGCGGGTGGGTCTGATCGGCTGCGGCGGGCGCGGCACCGGGGCGGTCAAAGACTGCATCCGCTCCTCCGATGGGATCGAACTGGTCGCCATGGGCGATTTATTTGCCGATCCGCTTCAGGGGTCGCTGAGCCACCTGAAATCCGAGGTGGGCGCCAAGATAAAGGTAACCGACGAAACCTGTTTTGTCGGCTGGGACGCCTATCAGAAGGTAATCGACAGCGATGTGGATATCGTATTTCTGACGACACCGCCGCATTTTCGTCCGCTTCATCTGCAGGCGGCCGTGGCGGCCGGCAAACATGTATTTATGGAAAAGCCGGTGGCGGTGGACCCGGTGGGGGTTCGGTCGGTGATCACCTCCTCCGACTTGGCCCAGCAGAAAAATCTGGCGATCCTGGCCGGCACCCAGCGGCGGCATCAGAATCATTATATTGAGGTGATGAAGCGGGTGCATGACGGTACGATCGGGGACATAGTCGGCGGGCAATGTTACTTTGTAATTCATGACAAACCCTGGCTGGGCCACTTCCTCAAAGAACGCCAGTCCGGCTGGTCCGACATGGAATACCAGTGCCGCTGCTGGTACTGGTACAACTGGCTGTGCGGCGATTGTATCGTCGAGCAGCATGTGCACAATCTGGATATCATGAACTGGGCTTTGGGAGCACATCCGGTCAAATGCCTGGGGATCGGCGGCCGGGAAGTGCGAAAAGGGCCGGAATACGGCAACATTTACGATCATTTCGCGGTAGAATATGAATATCCGGGCGGTGTCCGGATTCACAGCATGTGCCGCCAGACCGACGGCTGCAGCAACCGGATCGCCGAGCGGGTGGTTGGTACCCAGGGAGCCGCCAACACCGATGAGGCAGCCGGTTCCATCGAAGGGCAGGCCCCCTTTAAATATACCGGCCCCACCCCGAATCCCTATGAACAGGAACATGCCGATCTGATTGCCAGCATCCGGGCCGGTGAGCCGCTCAATCACGGGCGGCGGATCGCCGAAAGCACCCTGACGGCCATTATGGGCCGGATGAGTGCCTATACCGGCAAGGAATTGAAGTGGGATTGGGTTCTGAAGGCTTCCCAACTGGACCTTACCCCGCCCCAATACGAAATGACGGACCTGCCGGTGGAGCCGGTGGCGATCCCCGGTGTTACCCCCTTGGTTTGAGAATGTACGTTTAGGAAAGGGATACCAATGAAAATCGGATTTAATCTGCTGTTATGGGCCACTCATATCACCAAAGAGCATTACCGCATCCTGGAAAAGCTCAAGGCCGTCGGCTACGATAGCGTCGAGGTTCCTTTGTTCGAGGGGGATGTGCCGCATTATCGCCAACTGGCGGGAGTTCTTAAGTCCAACGGCCTTGCCTGCAATTGTACGCTGGTAATTCCCGATGAAGAGCACAATCCGATCAGTCCCGATCCTGCGCGCCGGGCTGGGGCGCTGGACTTTTTTAAATGGGGCATCGATCGCGCCCAGGCCCTGAACGCGGAAGTGGTGGCCGGGCCGTTTCATCAGCCGCTGGGCGTTTTCAGCGGCAGCAGTCCCACTGAGCAGGAAAAAGCCTGGGCCGTTGAAGTGCATCGCCGGGCGAGCGATCTGGCCGGCCAGGCGGGAATCACCCTGGCGGTGGAGTTCCTCAACCGCTTTGAGTGTTACTTCCTGAATACGATGAATGATGCGGCTGCGTATGCCCGGCGGGTGAACCATCCCAGCTTTGGCGTACTGTATGATACCTTTCATGCCAACATCGAGGAAAAAGATCCGGTCGGGGTGATTGCCCCTAATATAGATACTATTAAATATGTTCATATTTCGGAAAATGACCGCGGCACACCCGGTACGGGCCATATTGACTGGCGCGGCACCTTTAAAGCGTTGCGATCTGCCGGCTATGACGGCTGCCTGACCATCGAGGCCTTTAGCCGGGCCTTGCCGGGCCTGGCGGCGGCCACCCGGGTCTGGCGGGATTTTTTCACCAGCCAGGAGGATGTCTATACCCAAGGGTATAAGTTCATCCGGCAGCAATGGGACCAGGCCAAATAAACAAAACTATTTATGAAAAAGATTTCCCGGCGAACATTTTTGACTCAAACCACAACGGCGGCAATCACAGCCGTGAGTGCTCCGTATTTCATTCCCTCGGCGGCCCTGGGCAAAGCCGGTACCGCGGCACCCAGCCAACGGCTCACCATGGGCGTAATCGGCATCGGCGGGCAGGGTATGCTCAATCTGCGCAACTTCCTGACCTGTGAAGATGTACGGATTCTGGCGGTGTGCGATGTGGACCGCAATCATCTGCTGGCGGCCAAAAGTGTCGTCGATGAGACCTATCAGAATCAGGATTGTACCGCCTATAATGATTTTCGGGAACTGCTGGCGCGGGCGGACATTGATACAGTAATGATTGCCACCCCCGATCACTGGCACGCCCTGATTTCCATTGCCGCGGCCCGGGCGGGCAAGGACATCTATTGCGAAAAACCGATATCCCTGACCATTGCCGAAGGCCGGGCCGTCGCCGATACCATGAAACGGTACGGTACCGTGTATCAGAGCGGCACCCAGCGGCGGAGCATCGAAAGTTTTGAGTTTACCATACGGGTCGCACGCAGCGGGATGCTCGGTAAACTGCATACAATTCACACCTATCTGGGCGAAGGGCCGGCAGCCGGGGTAATGCCCCCCGAACCGATACCCGACGGATTCGATTATGATATGTGGCTGGGACCGGCCCCTTACGAACCTTACACTCCCCGGCGCTGTCATGGGACTTTTCGTTTTATTTACGATTACTCCGGCGGACAGCTAACCGATCTGGGCGCCCATTTCAATGACCTGGCCCAGTGGGGCAACAACACCGATCATACCGGTCCGGTCGAATTCGAAGGCCGGGGCGAATTCCCCCGCGACGGCTTATACAATACCCCCACACGCTATAGCGTCACCGCCACCTATGCCGATGGCGTCAAACTGGTGTTCCATGATGAACGTCCCTTTGCCGTCCGGTTCGAAGGGGAGGAAGGCTGGGTCTATACCGATGACAACGGTAATGTCGATGCCGAGCCGAAATCCATCCTGAAAACCCGCAAGGCTATTCAGTATGCTTATGTAGAAGGGATTCGCCGGGGGTACTATGAATACATGACCGGGCATCACCGGAATTTCCTGAATTGTGTCAAAAGCCGGTCGCAGACCACTTCCGCCCCGGAAATCGCGCACCGGTCCACCACCGTTTGTCACATCGGCAACCTGTGCCTGCGGCTGGGCCGCCGCCTGAAATGGGATCCCCAAACGGAACAATTTACCAATGACCCCCAGGCCAACCGGATGATTTCCCGGGCGATGCGCGCCCCCTGGCATTTATGAAATTTTCGGAGATACCAATGAAGCCAACGATTTCCCGGCGTACTTTTTTAAAACGAACCACAGCGGCAGCGGTTGCCTCCGCCGTCGCTCCTTATTTTGTACCGTCCTCGGCCCTGGGCAAGGACGGTTCCATCGCCGCCAGCCGGCGGATTGTGATGGGCGGCATCGGCCTGGGCGGCCAGGGAACCCGCGATATGCGGAATTTCATGGGGCAGAAGGAAGTGCAGTTTGTCGCGGTGTGCGATGTGATGCCGGACCGGCTGCAAGCGGCCCAAGAGTTGGTGAATGCCAATTACGGCAATCAGGACTGTGCTGCGTATAAAGATTTTCGCGACCTGCTGGCCCGCAAAGATATAGATGCCGTTCTGATCGCAACAGGGGACCGCTGGCATCCGCTGCTTTCCATCGAGGCGGCCAGGGCGGGCAAGGACGTGTACTGCGAAAAACCCATGTCGCTGACAATCGCGGAAAGCCGGGCCGTTGCCGACACCATGAAGCGCTATGGTACGGTTTATCAGTGTGGTACCCAGCGGCGGAGTATGGAGAGTTTTGCCTTCGCCGTCCAACTGGCCCGCAGCGGCAAACTGGGCAAATTGCATACCCTCCATGCGTATTTAAACCGGGGCCCGATCACGGAGAACCTGCCGCCGCAGCCGGTCCCGGAAGGTTTCGACTGGGACATGTGGCTGGGGCCGGCCCCTTACATGGAGTATAATGCCCAGATAACCAGTTGGCTCTGGAACTGGAATTATAATTATGGCGGCGGGGCGATGACCGACTGGGGCAGCCATTGCAACGATCTGTGCCAGTGGGCCAACGGCACCGACCTGGCCGGGCCGGTCGAATATGAAGGCTGGGCCAAATTCCCGGCGGACGGGTTCTGCAATACGCCTACGGATTTCAACGTCGTGGCCACCTATGCCGACGGCGTGAAGCTGATTATGCACGATAAAGGCGGTTCGCTCGGTGTGAAATTCGAAGGCGACGAAGGGTGGGTCTATGTGGACGACAACGGCAACGCCGAGACCGAGCCGAAGTCGCTGCTGCAAAACCGCAAATTCGCCAAACTGGGCTGGACGGATCTGGCCAACTGGACGGGGCATCACGGCAACTTCCTGCAATGCGTAAAAACCCGGTCCAATCCGATTGCCTGGGCCGAAGTGGCCCACCGTTCCGCCACCACCGGGCATATTGCCAATATCTGTGTGCGGCTGAGTCGCAAACTTCGCTGGGATGTGCAGGCGGAGCGGTTCATCAACGACGAGGAAGCCAACCGGATGCTGTACCGGGCCATGCGGTCTCCCTGGCAACTATAAATAAGGTTTACAAGACTTCGAAGGATATATTATGAATTACAGTATCAAAAAAGCGTTATTCGTCTGGTTCCTGGTTTTCGGGTGGTTTGGCTGCACGTACCTTCAGGCTCAGCCGCTGGACCAAGCCCAGATAGACACGAAATTGGCCGCGATTGCCGGTTATCAGCAGGGTACGTCCCGCGCGCCGCTGATCGCGGTGGAAGATATGATCCGCCAGACGCAGGACCAGCCGGAACCCCGCAGGATCATCCGGGCTAAGCTGAGCCAGATGCTTGATCAGGAAATCACCCCGGACTGCCGGGCCTTTATCTGCCGCCAGCTCTGGTATCTGGGGGCAGAAGACGCCCTGCCGAGTCTGGCCCGCATGTTGCAGGACGAAAAGACCGTGGATATCGCCTGCTATGCCCTGGGAAATGATCCAGCACCACAGATTAATACCATCCTGCGGGAAACCATGCCCCAGGTCCAGGGAAAAACGCTGGTGGCAATCGTCAACCTGCTGGGCAACCGCCGGGACTCGGATAGTGCCCAGGCAATCCGGCAATTGGTCTCTCATGCGGATAAAAATATTGCCGAAGCCGCCCTGGCGGCCCTGGGCAAGATCGGCGGTGATACCGCCCGTCAGATGCTGGTCGAGATGCGAGCGAAAGGCGACCCGGAACTGGCGGCGGCGGCCACCCATGCCTATCTGCGCTATGCGCAGGGGCTGGCGGACGAGGGACAAGCCCAGCCGGCCGCCAAAATCTATGAAGAACTAGCTGGCCCCGGCGAGCCTGGCCACATTCGCGGAGCGGCCCTGCATGGCCTGGCGGGAATCGACGAGGTTCGTGCGGTATCCCTGGCCCTGGCCGCCCTGCAGGAACCAGACCCCGTTCTGAACCGGGTGGCAATCGGCTGCATCCGCAAAACCGGAAAAGCGGAAGTAATCCAACTGGTAGCCAGGGAATTGCCGAAACAGGAAACTCCGCTGCAGGTCCTCCTGATCGGTACGCTGGCGGATATGGGAAATCCCGCCGCCCTGCCGGTCATTACCACATCAGCGCAAAGTAAAAATGAAGAAGTGAAAATCGCCGCGTTGCGGGCCTTGGCCGCCGTGGGGAACGCTTCCTCCGTCAAATTACTCACCGGCTCCGCCGTTGGCGGCGAGAGCCAACTGGAAAAAGACACCGCCGGCTATAGCTTGAAGACCATCCGCGGCGACGGCGTGGACGAGGCCATCATCCGGCAAATGAAAGACGCCAAAAATGAAAACCGGCCCGTTCTGATTCAGATTCTTGCCGAGCGCAGCGCCCGCGGCGCGGTACCGGCCCTGCTGGAGCAGGCGGCCCTGGCCGACGAGAAGGTCAGCCGTTCCGCTTTCCAGGCCCTGGCCCGGCTGGCCGGCGAACAGGACCTGCCCGCTATGGTGAAAATCATAACCAGCCTTTCCTCGGAAGAGGCGCGAAAAGATGCCGAGCAGGCCATAATCCAGACCGCCCGCCAGATTGCCGACGAGCAGCGTCAAGCCGATGTCGTCCTGACCGCCCTGAGCCAGACAAAACCGGTCCCCGTGCAATGTTCCCTGCTGCGGGTCCTGGGCGGCATCGCCAATCGCCAGGCCCTGGAACGGCTGCAAACCGCCGCCGAGGATAAAGAACCGGCCCTGCAGGATACCGCCGTTCGCGCCCTGGCCAACTGGCCCAACACCCAGGCAGCCGGTGCCTTGATGAAAATCATTCAGAATACCCCCAATGAAACCCATCGCACGCTGGCCTTTCGTGGCTATATTCGCCTGTTGAGCCTTCCGGAAGAAAGGCCCGTCGAGGAGACGCTGAACCTGTATGCCCAGGCGCTGGCCCAGGCTCGCCAGACATCGGAAAAGCAACTGGTTCTTTCCGGCCTGGCCAATGTCAATCACCCGCAAGCCCTGCAAATGGTACAATCCTATCTGGAAGACATGGAAGTGCAGCAGGAGGCAGCCCTGGCCACGCTGAAGATTGCCCAGGAACTGAAGGCCGCAAATCCGAAAGAAGTACAGGCCGCGCTGGAAAAACTGCTGGCCAATACCAACGATCAGAAACTTACGCAGCCGGCCCGGGAAATTCTCATCGAAGTCATCGAACCGGTTGCGATTTTCGACGGCCAAACCTTCACCGGCTGGGAAGGAAATCAGGAATTGTTCCGCATCGCCGAAGGAGCCATCGTGGCGGGAACCCTGGACAAGGACACCGCCCGGAATGAGTTTCTTTGCACGGAAAAGGAATACGCCGACTTCGAGCTGCATCTCCAGGTCAGGCTGCTGGGCGATCCGGCCCATGCCAACGCGGGCATCCAGTTCCGCAGCCGCCGGGTTCCCAACAACAACGAAGTCAGCGGTTATCAGGCGGATATGGGCCAGCAATACTGGGGCTGCCTCTACGATGAAGCCCGGCGTAACACAATTCTGGCCCAGGCCGACGCGGCGGAACTGGAAAAAGTCCTCCATCGTGACGACTGGAACGATTATGTCATTCGCGCCCTGGGCAGCCGGATTCAACTCTGGATCAACGGCCAGATGACCATCGACTACACCGAACCGGACGAGAAGATGGAGCAAACCGGTATCATCGGTCTGCAGATTCACGCCGGCCCCCCCAGCCAGGTCTGGTACCGGAATATCAACATCAAAGAAATTCCCAAAGTGAAATAATCGGAAGGATCACTCAAAACCTTTTATCACGGAGACACAAAATGAAAAAGATATCCATTGGAAGCTGGGCGTATGCCATCGGACCCTATCAGAAGAAACCGGTCCCCTGGGCCGAGGTAACGCAAAAACTGAAAGCCCTTCATTTCGACGGCATCGAGCTGGGCGGCTTTGCCCCGCATCCCAACCCGGACGACCTGGCCACCAAAGACCAGCGGCAGGCCTGCAAGGACCAAATGAAAAAGCTGGGCCTGGGCTGGTCCGGCCTGGCGGCCAATCTGTGGGCCGAACACCTGATTGATACCGAAGATACCTCCGTGTATCTGAATGTGTTCCGCAAAAATCTCCAGTTCTGTGTCGATCTGGGCATCCCGGCCATCCGCGTGGATGCCGTCCAGCCGCCGACCATCTTTGACAAAGTGGATGTCAATGTCGCCCGCAAACGGGTGGTGGACACCTGGAAGATTTGTGCCGCCGAGGCGGCGGACAAGGGCGTGCGGGTAACCTGGGAATTCGAGCCGGGCTTCGCGTTCAACAAACCCTCGGACATCCTGCAAATCCTGGACGAAGTCAATAACGATAATTTCGGCGTGCTCTTTGATACCTGCCACGGCCATATGGTCGCCGGCATCGGGGCGCGGCAATGGGGTAAGAAAGAAACCCTGCCCGGCGGGGTGCTGGAGTTCGCCCGCAAACTGCGCGGCAAGATCAACCACCTGCACCTGATCGACTCGGACAACACCCTCCACGGCGATGAAACCTCCACCCACGCCCCCTTCGGCCAGGGAGTGATCGACTTCGACACGCTGATGCCGGAACTAGCCAAAAACAACATGGGCCACAACTGGTGGACCATCGACCTGTGCTTCTGGGAAGACGCCTGGCGCGTAACCGAAGATTGCAAAAAGGCGGTGGATGTCCTCAACAAAAAGTTTGGATAAGACACAAGGGCGATAAAAATGAATCCCGGCAAATTATCGAGACGCCAATTTCTGGGACGGTCCGCGGCGGCAGCGGCCTTCACCGTTTTGCCGCGTCTGGCACAGGGACAAGTCCCCCCCAGCCAGCGTATCACCCTGGCCGGGATCGGCATGGGCGGCCAGGGCATTCAGAATATCCTCCGCCTCCAGCAATTCCCCCAGGTACAGGTAGTAGCCGTCTGCGACGTCAACCGCGAAGGCGGCGGCTATCAGTCCTGGAACTGGTCCTACGGCAAAGAAAAACGAACCGGCGGCTACGAACCGGCCCGTCAGGCCGTGGATGAATATTACGCCGCCCAGAGCAAGTCGGGCAGCTACCAGGGCTGCCGGGCCTACAGCGACTACCGCGAACTGCTGGCCAAAGAAGACGTCGATGCCGTCATGATCGCCACGCCCGACCATACCCATGCCGTAATCGCGATGGCGGCCCTGAAGATGAAAAAGCACGTCTATTGCGAAAAACCGCTGGCCTGGTCCGTCCATGAAACCCGGCTCATTACCGAAACCGCCCGCCAGATGAAAGTCGCCACCCAACTGGGCAATAACGGCCAGGCTTCCGAAGAATCCCGCCTGGTCTGCGAAATGATTGCCGATGGCGCCATCGGCGGTGTTCGCGAAATCCACGCCTGTTATGGCTCCCGCTTCTGGGAGTATCCCACCTGGTCCGGCCGCCCCGCCGAAACACCGCCGGTGCCGGAGGGACTCGACTGGGATCTGTGGCTGGGACCGGCCCCCTGGCGGCCCTATCATCCTGCCTATTGCCCCTGGACCTGGCGGAACTGGCAGGACTTTGGAACCGGGCTGATCGGCGACCTGGGCTGCCACTTTCTCTCAACTGCCTTCAAGGCCTTAAAGCTGGGACATCCTATCAGCGTCGAGGCCAGTTGCGTACAAACCAATCCGGAACTGTATCCCCTGGGCGAGATTTTCCGCTTTGAATTCCCTGCCCGCGGCCAGATGCCGCCGGTAACCCTGAAATGGTTCGATGGCGGCCTGAAACCGCCGCGTCCCAAAGACCTCGAACCGGGCCGGGATATGGCCCAGATCATCTATTATGGGGAAAATGGAACCTTGCTGGGCCACCGCCTGATCCCCGAAACCAAAATGCAGGCGTACGGCAAGCCGCCTCGACTTCTTCCCCGTTCGCCCGGCCACGATCAGGAGTGGCTCGATGCCATTCGGGGCGGTACTCCAGCCGGTTCCGATTTCGTCGAACACAGCGGCCTGCTTTCGGAGGTTTGCATGCTCGGCAACGTCGCCCTCCGCACCGGGGAAAAAATCGAGTGGGATGGCCCGAATATGAAAATCACCAATAACGAACAGGCGAATCAGTACCTGCAAAGAACTTACCGGGAAGGCTGGTCTTTGTAAATACCAACGGGTGAAATATGGCAGTCGAAAATAAAATACCTCATCACCTTACACGGCGGGAAGCGATCAAAGCGGCCGCGGCCGCAGCGGCCCTGCCCCTGGTGAGTACTTCGCCGGTTCGGGCCAAAGAAAATGCAGCCGCGAACCATTCTCCAACGATTGGGATCGCGACGCTCGGTTTCGGCGAGTACAGCAATGAGCAACTGGCCCGGGAACTGGCGGAAACCGGCATCCATACCGTCCAGCTTTTCCTGAACCAGACCGACAGCCGCTACTGGCAATACAACGGCCGAAGCGATGTTTCCGATTTAACCGCCTCACGCTGCCGGGAGATTGCCGAGGCGTATCGTTCCGCCGGTATAACCATCCACAGCATCGGGGTTTATACCAACCTGATTCATCCGGACGAAACCGAACGCCAGGCCAACCTGGCCTATTTCGAGGCCATGATGAAAATCGGCGCTTCTATGGGCGTGCGGAAGTTCATCACCGAGGCGG
>JAKJEP010000020.1:18415-18702 GCA_022705365.1 Planctomycetota bacterium
CCAGATGGTCAAAACAGGCAAAAAACTGGCCGAGGTGGCGCAAACCTATGATGCAGCCGTACTGTTTGAGCCATTCTATCGCGGCTTCTTCGCCAGCGCCAAACGAACGCGTTTATTCCTGGAGGAAGTCGATTCTCCCCATATCAAGGCACTGCTCGATCCGGCCAACCTGATCGAAATCAATGATATCGAGGAAATGTTCGCGCAACTGGGGCCTTGGATCCAGTGCCTCCACGCTAAAGACCGCAAGCTGCATGTCGATCAGGGAGTCGGCGCCGGTCAGGGCG
>JAKJEP010000210.1:0-2414 GCA_022705365.1 Planctomycetota bacterium
TGGAGAGAACCGGAATCCGCCGCCAGCAGGCTATTCATTTGCAGCAATACCAGTAGTAAAGAAAGCAAACGGAAGGCCTTGGATAGTGACATGTTTTCCATGACAGGTCTCCAGTATCTGAAAATGTCTTTGTGAGATAAAGCTTCATCTTTGTTATTTTAATCATGATGATACAAAAGTCTATTCGATAATAAGCCGGACAGATCTGGGTGCAAAGGGTGCAATGGTGATTTGATTGGCGCCCGGCTGGACATAGGGGCTGACTTCCAGGCGGAACGGCCTGCCGATAAAGCCGCCAGCAGAACGGCCGTTTAAGGTTACCTGGGCCGCTTCTTCCGGATTCAGTTCCTCCATTACCAGATATACCTGTCTGCCAGCCAGGGAAATCTCATCAGGGATCGTGAAGCGGCCTTCGAAGATATCCGCCTGGATCGGGCTGACCGTCAGACCATTGGTGGCGGGATCAGATCCGACCGGAGTACCCCAGGGAGGCATACCCAGTTTGGCAAAGGGACGGGCCGGCAGCCAATCCCTGTCATCGAAATCCGGGGAAGACCAGTTATCAAAGATTTGGCTGGCGGTTTTCCAGTTTTGGTCGATGCGGCCGGCCAACTGCCGGCCATTGTCCAGCTCGATCAGGTACATGCCGGTCAGGCCGGCCGGGCTGGCGACGGTATTGGTGGCGGCGATGGCAAGCTGGTTTGCTCCCGGCTGGAGCAGAGCCGCGATGTCTATACTGACGGCGGTGGTCCAATCCTGGCCGCGTCCGGCCTCCTTGCCGTTCACATAAAGGATAAAGGCATTATCAGCGGTAATCAGGAATCGTGCGGAAGTAATCCGGGCATCATCCGGTACATGCACTGGAGAACGGAAATATTTGGTCCCCGCGGCGGTTTCCACCTCCGCTTCGCCCTGCGGGTACCAGACCCAGGAACCGTTGTGGAGGGAAAGGATTATCTTGTCCTTTTCCTTTGCGGCGGCAGCGGTTTGGGATTGGTCCGGCTGATCGCGCACCACCTCGATTATTTGTCCGGTAAGATGATCGGGCCGTAAGGGCAGCTTCCGTTCTTTGTCCTGAAAGACCAGGAGCACACTTTCTGAAGGTTCCAGGCTCAAGTCTATCTCGACGCTTTTTTCACCCGTCCGCCGGTAAGGCACAGCCGTAATTTCGTTGCGCATGGCGTCCCAGCATTCCGGCACGCCGGCGGCGGTAAGCCGGAAGCGAAATGATTTGGTGCCATGCTGGATGTCCTGGTTGCAGAGGAAAAACACATCACGCTCCGCTTTGATCCGGTGCAGAACATACAGCCAGTTATCAGTTTGCCCCTCCAGAACTTCCAGGGTGGGATGAATGCCGGCGTCGGCGGTCAGCACCTGTTGGATATCCTTCGTACTGGGATTTTCAGGCAGAAAATAGGATCGTCCGCCGTTGGTATTGGTCTGGCACACGCCAAGACCGGGTTTTGCTGTTCCCCAGATGGTCTGGCAAAGGCCGGCAATATCCGCCGAGGTGCGACCCAGGGTAGCTGACTTCGAGGGCAGAAAGTGGTAACCGATTACCACCCCGCCCTGGTCGAAGAAATCTCTGGCTTTGGCTAAGGTCTCATAGGGGATCACCTCCACCGGCGGCACAACCAGAATTCTGTATCTTTCCTGGTATAATTGAATTGTCTTCTCGTGCAACTTTGTGTTCTGCTCGAAGACATCATAAGGAATCCAGTCACAGTCAAAGAGTGCCTCCTGCATGGTCCGGGTCATCTGCTCCGGTGGCGTGACCGCGCCCACATTGTTACTGCTGCCGACGAACAAAAAGGCCACCGGGCATACATGGTAACCGCCCGTGAGCATCAGACTCAAACGTGAGTTGTAATCGGCCCAGACCCGATAGAGCGGCCAGCGCGGTTCGTGGCCGCCGTTGTAAAAAAACGGGGGGCAGTCCAGATCGCGGGGCGAGCGGGGATTGAAGGAGTGCGGGATGAGGAAGTTGACGCCCCATACCTGCATGAGGTCCGTCAGCCATTTCATGTCGGGGTAGGTAAGATTCTGGCCGTAGGCCCCGAACATCTCGCACATGGCCCGGTCATCTTTCTTGCCATAGGCGTGCGAAATGGAGCTGGCCAGCTTGGGCATCAGGTCCATGGATAAGTCTCTTTTGCCGGGGAGGATCTGGGAACAGACCATATCAATACCGCCCATGTCCGTATATTTCAGCACCTGGAACATATTGCCGGCACAGAACCAGGGGGTCAGATAGCACCAACTATGCTCGATCCAGTGGCCGATCGACTCCACGTTGTGTTTGTGACACCATTCGGTAATGCCGCCGTACATGGTCCGGCCCCAGGCTTCGGCGAAGGCATCCATATAATGGTATTTAGCCGCGATCTGCTCCTCGCCGGCCAGCTTGAATTTAT
>JAKJEP010000210.1:2424-6149 GCA_022705365.1 Planctomycetota bacterium
CCAATGCCTTCTTCCAGTCGATACCGCGTTCGGTCAGGACCGTCGAAACTTCCGCACCCCAATCGGCGGGAACATCCGGTTCGTCGTAGAAAAAGCCCACGATAGTCTTTCCGAAATCCTCCTTGAAGCGAACATAATGCGCCTCATACACCGTCCGCAGATACCAGTCCACCGCCTCCTGGTTGGCACCATCCAAAAGCGGGGACATGGGATCCCACAGATTGCTGTAGTTATTGGCCCAGCGCTGGTCATTCACATAATAGCCCCAGGTGAAGGTCATGACCTGCCAGTTGCCCGCCGGAGCCTCCCACGCCAGAGAGCCGTTTTTGACCAGGGGTGTAAGGTCGATCAAACTGCTGCCATCGATGCCATCGCCGGTGTCTTGGCCGGCGATAATGGCAACCAGGTTTCCCTTATAACGCTGCTGAATGGGGGCTACCAATGGAACATAAAAGCCCGATTTGGTAAACTTGCCGGGTCCCTGCACCTTCTGAGTTTCTCCATAAAGAACCTTGGAACCGTAAATTCGGGGGACTTCTCCGGCCACCTCGCCGCTGGGAAAATATTCTTCATCGAAGATCCACATCTTGAGGTCGTGTTTCTTCGCCGCGTCTCTGCAGATGGCCAGTTCTCGCCACCAGCTCTCTCCGAGCCAGTCGTGAGCCGGTCGGCCTTCCGTTGTGAAACAGCCGTTGCCGCCTTCGGCCACCTTTTCCAGATACATTTCAAAACGCTCTTTCGTTTCATCGCCGTGCAGCCAGAAGAGCGGGCCGGTCAGCCGGCGGGCAGACGGCGGCAAGGTGCGGAAGTCGCTTTCTACGGCTCCCATACTTGCCTCTCCGGCAGCGAAACACACCGGCTGAGTGAGGTTTACCATGAAAGCCAAACTGAATAGTCCGCACAGGAAATGTAGTTTCGAGTTCACTTGAAATCCTTTCTTCTTCAGTTAATCTTCCGATTCCACCAGGATATGCAATCCTTCCGGTTTGATTTCCAATGGAGTGCCTTTGAGAACCTCTTTTACCGGTTCGAAAGGAGCGTACAGTTGGGCTTTTTGAACATCACGATGGCCAAACTGCCACTGATATTGATAAGGCTGCCCGGAAAGATTGGCGACTACTATGGCTCGACGGTCTGTTTGGTAATGCCCATGGGTTTTGTAAACCAGATCCGCCGGCATACCACCACCGCTCAAGTTGATCGTGGCGTATAAATTATCGTAATATTTGCCAAGAAAGATAATATCGGCCAGTTCGTGGCGCAGGCGTTCCACTTCTTTTAGGTAACGCGCCAGCTCCCGGTAATGGGGATGCCCCAGCGATCCCTGATAGAACTGCGGCTCCACGCAAATTACGGCACCGGTCAGGACAGCCCCATTGATCCCGTTGAACTCGAATAGTCCGCCGCCGATATGGATGGCAGAGGTCCATTCCGGGAATACATAGCGCAAAGGGGATATATTGGTTCCTCCGGCACTGCGATAGTAAACATCAATATACGGAATGAACCGGTCTCCGGAACATTCGGAAGCAAAGCAGAAATCCGGATCGATCTGGCGGCATTTTTGCCAGACACGGGCTACGGACTGCACCAGCCCCTCGCAGAGGGCCACGTCCGGTTTGGATTGGTTGAGAGGATTGAAATCCAGAGCGGAGCCGACGCAAAGTTTATCAATCTGAAGGCCATGCGCACCATCGCGGGCGATCTGGAGAAAATGATCTTCGAGAATCTTTTCCATCGGCGGCACTACGGAAGATAATACATGGCGCCGGACACTAAGTTGGGTACGGGCAATCAGCGTACTCTCCCCCCAGCCCATCCAGTTCGGTGTCTTTCCGAACTGGTCCTGATGGGTATAACGATATAGCTCGCTGCGATACCAGTCGGTATTTTGATCCAAAACGTTGTAATTAACAAAGACCAGGCAGCGGCCGCCGCTGCTATCGATGTCTTTTAGTAATTTGATGAATCCATCTTTCCCGCCTAATATTTCTTCGGGAGTATAGTCAGGATAATTGCGCTCCAATCCGCCGCTGTCCCAGCCGATCAGCTCATAACAGTCAATGCCGGCGTGGTCAAAGGCCTCGCGGCACCACTGGCCGTACCGATTATAATCCGCGATAATCTTATCTTCCGGCTGATAGATAATGGAGGAAAACCAGGCGCTCTTCTTACGGAGCCACCGGTCGGATTTATCAACAGGCCAGCGGTCTGTGAACCATTTCCGGTAGAAAAGGGACCCTGTATGCCAGTCACCCGGATGAACGCGAATAATAAAATCTCCGCTGTCCAGAGTTTCGCCATTCTGAATGAACGGATACCGCACATGCGAGAAGATAAGGCCGACCGGATCACCATTGACCTGCTCCGACGTCAGCCAGGCAGGAAAGCGGCCGCTGACCGTGGGATACAGGTTAAAATGCCAGGTCGAGAGACGATAGATATCGTCGTGATAACCGAGATACAGACCAGTATTCGATTGGCCGCTGTATATATCCAGCCAGGGCATTTGCAGCAGGGGATAGTTTACCGACCATTCCGCAGCCTCGGTCCCAAAACTTCGGCTCCCCGGAAATCCGTTGAATAAACTCAAATGCGAACAATTCCCATACTCCGGCACGGTTACCACCGAATTGCGGTCGTTGCCAAAATTTGTCCAGCCGCCCAGCCGGGGAAACCAGAATTCCGATACCGGTTCTTTGCTGTGGTTGGTTAGTTTGGATCGGAATCGAATCTGGTCGCCGTCGAGTGTGATGGTATAGCTCAGATCAAGGGGAAATTCACCCTGGGGCGAACGCATCCCTTTAAAATGAACGGTTACCACGTTACCACTTTTGGAAACCGCAACCGGTCTTTGTTCCATACCTTCGATATAATTGGCTTGATAATCCGGCAGCGGCAGGCAGATGCGGAAATTGGCCTGGAGACGCTTCTCTCCTATCATATCACAATGTTTTTTTTTAATTACCAAAGAAAGGATCGCACCGCTGCCCGGATCAATGCCAAGCGAAAAATTGTCGTTTTCCAGTGTTATCGCCGCTTCCGGCCTGGCGGGCACCTCAGAATTATCTGAAGTAACCAGAGGAGCGGATTGGGAAGATTCTCCAACCACGGTTTTGGGTACACAGCAGATGAAAAAAAACACAGATGTGAATATAATCAAGAGCAAACAAAACGACAGGTTTTTCATTATTATGTCCTATTTGAGTTTACGAAAATATTCTTTTCATTCTCAATAAAAACCATACTCATACGCTGCGTTGTACAAGGCGACAATATTTTCCGCCGGTACACCGGCCTGAATATTATGCACGTTATTAAAAATATAACCGCCGCCGGGCTTGAATATTTCCAGATTTTTTCGGACTTCTTGTTTGACTTCTTCGGGAGTTGCAAAAGGCAATATATGCTGGGCATCGATTCCACCGCCCCAGAAAACCAGTTGGTGGCCGAATTGTTTTTTCAATTCACCCGGGTCCATCTCCGCGGCGCTGATTTGCACGGGATTCAGAATATCCACCCCATTGTCGATCAGTTCCGGTATGAGCGGAATACAACTGCCGCAGGTGTGGTACCAGATTTTCGCCTTGGTTAAACTCTTAATATACTGGGCCAGTTTTTTCTGGCGGGGTTTGACCACTTTACGATAAAAAACCGGTGAAAATAATGGCCCGAATTGGCCGGCCAGGTCGTCCCCGATCATTACCACATCGACCAGGTCGCCC
>JAKJEP010000211.1 GCA_022705365.1 Planctomycetota bacterium
TTCTGATCCTCCAGCAAGCGGCGGCGAAAGATGGAGCTGGGGCGGTTAATACTGAAGGGTTCGGTTCGCCCCAGGGCTTCCTGCTGTTTCTGGGCAATGATGTCCGCGGCCGCCTCATCCTTTTGTTTGCGATAGTGGGATGGCTGGCAACCCGCCGCGATCAGCCAAACTATAACCGCCACAAGGACACCTCCCCTACAAATCCTGGATTGTGATGCCATCATATCTGACTTTTCATCTCCCTGTTCCCACCCGCCTCGATCTTGGCCTGCACGACCGCAATGCCTGCCAGCGAAAAACGGGTGATATGATCCGCCAACGCATCGATTATCTCGGCAATGGGCCTGCCTTTGGGCAGGAACGCCGGCAGCTTTCCTTCGCGAAATCCGATTGCCAAACATTGATGAATCACGCTCATTTCACAAAATCCAATCTGTTGTTCGCTGGCCTGGGGACCTAACAATTCC
The DNA here is from genome assembly GCA_022705365.1 of Planctomycetota bacterium. Lineage (GTDB taxonomy): Bacteria > Planctomycetota > Phycisphaerae > Sedimentisphaerales > SM23-30 > JAKJEP01. Next base: position 468 of record JAKJEP010000211.1, read on the forward strand.
ATTATAATTCCACGGGTCAGCTTCTGTAAAGGACTTATCAGATCCCGCCGCACCTGATGAATGACTTCCGTTGGGCAGGAGAGTTCCCGCAGCAGAATCTGCCCGGCATGTCCCAGCCGGCCATGGTCGAGGATCCGGTGCAGATGCGAATGAATCAAGGCCCGCAAACGGGCGGCCGGCGGGGCATCCGCCGGTAAATGGCCCTCGGGAGGATATACGGCAAGGGCTTCCTCGAAAGCCTTCTTCCAAACGGCGGCGTAAAGAGAATCTTTGCCGCCGAAATGGTAATTGATTGCGGCTACATTACTTCCGCTCCGTTGGCAGATTTCGGCCACCGTCGTATCGCGGTATCCTTTTTCCGCGAATACCTCGGCGGCTACTTTCAGTAATTTTTTTTGTGTCTGTAATCCGTCTTTTCGGATGGTCATCATCATCACCTGGCAGATTAACGCGGAACTAAAAAATTTATTTCAAATATTTACTGGAATTTTCGGGTAGAAGCCGGCGTCGGAAATCGGACAATAAAAGCTAAAGTACGCAGAGGCAAGAAATTGTATCATTTTTCGGCAAGTTATACTTGACTATTTCAAAATGAGATACTAAAAGATTGGTAATGGAATTTCGTGGTTTGTTTCAGGCATCCCCTGCAGAAATGCGAAATTTTCTAGGTTAAACGGAAGAAAGTTCATAAATAAATAAAGGAGACTCAAATGGCTAAAAAAACAGCTAAATCCCTGTGTTTAAAGGGAACCCAAACCGAAAAAAATATTCTGACTGCCTTTGCCGGCGAATCCCAGGCCCGTAACCGTTATACCTATTTCTCCAGCCAGGCCCGCAACGAGGGTTTTATGCAGATTTCCGCCATTTTCGCCGAAACGGCAGACCAGGAAAAGGAGCACGCCAAACGGCTCTTTAAACTGCTGCAGGGCGGTGAAGTAGAAATTTCAGCGGCCTTTCCAGCCGGGGTAATCGGCAAAACCGCTGAGAATCTGCTGGAAGCGGCCGGAGGCGAACGGTATGAATTTGAGTCCATGTACCCCGGTTTTGCCAAAACCGCCGAGGCGGAAGGATTTAAAGATATTGCAGCTACCTTCCGGGCCATTGCGGTGGCGGAGAAACGGCATTGTTTGCGCTATCTGAAACTGCGGGAAAATATCCAGAAAAATCAGGTGTTCAAAAAGGCCAAAAAGGTCACTTGGGTCTGCCGCAACTGCGGCTACAACATGCAGGGTACGCAGGCTCCCAAGGTCTGCCCGGCCTGCCAACACCCCCAGGCCCATTTCGAACTGGAAGCCGGGAATTACTGAGACAGGTAAACAAAAGCGGTTCCAGGCATCGGTATTCAAACGGTATTCCGTTTTGAATCCATCGTTTCATTGGCAGGATCCGCAGAAAGGCGCTGACGGATGAAAAATACATTCAGTCTCTCCGAAGTTTTCCGCATGGCAGAGCAGATCGAGCGGAACGGCTTCCGTTTCTATCAGGAGGCGGCCCAGGCAGCCCATGATCCCCAGGTGAAAGGCCTGCTGGACCGTCTGGCCCTGGAGGAACAAAAGCACCAGCAGTTCTTCCAGCATTTGCGGGAACAGGTATGCCGTACCAGCGATTTGCACCTGGTGGATCAGGATGATCAGGTGGAATTGTATATCCGCTCCATGGCCTTCGGCCATATTTTCCAGGCGGAGGTGGATATCCCCCAGCGGCTGGCTTCTTTGCAAACCCCGCGCAGCCTCTTGCAACTGGCGATTACCTTTGAAAAAGACACGATTGTTTATTTTACCAGCCTGAAAAACGCCGTCCCGGAACCCGATCGCGGAAAAATCGATTTGTTAATTCAGGAAGAAATCAAGCACATTCATGTGCTGCAGGAAGCCCTTAAAAAATGCTGATTTTCGTGCCGGTCTGAAAAACGTGCCGATGAAAAGGCTTATAGGACTATGAACCATATTGAAATCGCTCCGAATATCTATTGGGTTGGCTATGTCGATTGGGATGTGCGTAACTTTCACGGCTACCGCACCCAGCGGGGAACCTCCTACAATGCCTACCTGATTGTGGATGAAAAGGTAGCCCTCATTGACGCCGTCAAGCCGGGCAAGGGCCGTAGTCTGCTGGAGCATATCGCGGAAGTCATCGATCCGAAAAAAATCGCGTACATCATATCCAACCATACCGAACCGGATCATTCCGGCGAAATCCAGAAGGTCCTGGATCAGGCTCCCCAGGCCGTGGTGGTGGCCTCCGAAAAAGGGAAAATCGGCCTGCAGAAATATTACCCGGGCAACTGGAACTTCCAGGTGGTCAAGACCGGCGACAGCATCCATCTGGGCAAGCACCTTCTGCAATTTATCAATACCCCGATGCTGCACTGGCCGGATTCGATGTTCACCTACCTGCCTGCCCAGAAGCTGCTTTTCAGCATGGACGCCTTCGGCCAGCATTATGCCACCAGCGGGCGATTCGATACCCAGGTGGATATGGATGTCCTGATGGCCGAAGCAAAAACCTATTACGCCAATATCATTATGCACCTGGGTTCCATCGTCAGCAAAACCCTGAAACAGGCCCAGTCGCTGGAGATTGAAACCATCTGCCCCAGCCACGGGGTCATCTGGACCGAACATCGCAGCCGCATCCTCTCCGCCTATCAAGGCTGGGCGGAGTTTCGGGCCAGGCCCAAGATTCTGGTCATCTATGATTCCATGTGGCATAGCACCGAACAGATGGCTGACGTCCTGGCAGATGCGGCCTGTGCTGCCGGGGCCGAGGTGAAAGTGCTAAAACTCGATGTCAACGATTTAACCTCTCTGGTCACCGAAGTGCTGGACGCCGCCGCGGTGGCGGTCGGTTCGCCGACCTTAAACAGCAACATGATGCCGACGGTTGCCGCTTTTCTGACCTATCTGAAAGGATTGAAATCCAAAGGAAAACTCGGCGTTGCCTTTGGTTCCTATGGCTGGAGCGGCGGTGCGGTCGAGCAGGCGGCTGAATGCCTCCAGCAGGCCGGCCTGGAAATGTTCGGGGAAACTATCAGTTGCCAATATCGGCCCGATGAAGAAACGTTGCGGAAGTGCCGTCTTTTGGGAACACAACTGGCGGAGCAAGTAATAAAGAAAACCAAGTAGAAAGGAGAATCAGTGATGGGCAAATATCGGTGTTTACTTTGCGGGTATATTTATGATCCCAAGGCGGGAGATCCAGACAACGGCGTCGAGCCGGGTACGCCTTTCTCGGAGCTGCCGGATGATTGGACCTGTCCTGAATGCGGAGCCGGAAAGGATGAATTCGAGGCCGTATAATTTCCAGGCCCCCCCATTTTCCCAAATATGATGCCAGCGTCAAAAACTCTATGATTCCTTGTTATGGGGGAGCCAGAGCTGTTTTTGAACGTCAATATCGACTTTTGACGGTTCTGTCAAATATAGGCTTTACAAGTTCGGTTTTTTTGTGTATAAATACACATAAGAACTGTACTTGGCGACGTAGCTCAGCTGGTTTAGAGCGGCGGATTCATAGCCCGCAGGTCATCGGTTCGATCCCGATCGTCGCTAGTTCATTATATCAGTTATAACTCTTTATAATATATAAAGATATAAATATTTTGCAATTCTATTTAATCTCGAATTTTCTCGAAATTTTACCTATTTTACCCCTCCAGCGTCCAACCAGCGTCCTGGAGCATCTGGTAGTGAGTGGGTAGTGAGTCTGAATTCAGTCTGAATTCAGTCGGTGGGGAGTGGGGAGGGAGTTGAGAATTGGAGGGATTGGAGGTAGGTTATAATGTTGGATGATACAGCCTTTATTGATACAATATCATTTATATGAACGACTCTCAAAATAGACCAAAATGGAAAAAGTTTGAAGAATTTGTAGCTTCTCTTCAGTCATTATCAACACCGGATGCAGTTCTGAAACACGATGACAAAATCAAAGGGAAATCTGGTGTAATTCGTCAAATAGACGTTTCTGTCAGGTATAAACTGGGGCAGTTTGACTTATTGATTGTAATCGATTGCAAAGACTGGAAAAACCCTGTGGATATTGCTGATGTCGGTTCTTTTATCGATATGGTTGAGGATGTTGAAGCTAATAAAGGAGCAATTGTATGTAATGCTGGATTCACTGATGGGGCGAAGAAAAGGGCAATCGAGAAAGGGATTGATTTATTGCTAGCTGTTGATGCTGAGAACATGGACTGGCCTATATATATTGCATTCCCTGCATTATGTGAACTCATGCACTTGAAGCAGTTCAGATTTCGTTTCAGAGACATGAATCCTAAACCGTTTCCCGTTCCTCCAATAGATCCGAGATTCATACCCATTTTTGACCGAGATGGAGTATTCAAAGATATATTAATGAATCTATTTATAAAATCTTGGAATGATGGCAAGTTACCTTCCGAAGAAGGGGAGCATGAAGATTTGCCATTTATTGAGGGAGATTCATTTGTAAAAGCAAAAAAAGTTTTATATGGACCAATCGAGATTACAACCACATTTGATGTTGGTCGAAAGCTATACTATGGGGAAGTTCCTATACAAAAGGGAACTGGTTTTGGAAATACATTAACAGGTTCTTTCATTACCAATGAATTTGAATTTGGATTGGATATGGTTGAAATTGAAGCTAAATGGAGATTACTGGATAGTGAAGAGGAACTGGCCATTAAACCTACTTTTGTTTTTTCTGCTTGTGATTGTTATCCCCTAATCAAACACAATCCACCTGATGGCTAATTTGTAACAGTGCTGCTCGTTTGGCCTTCGGCTGCACTTCGCTTCGCCTCATAAGTCTTTATTTGACAAATATAAACTATTTTACATCAATTACTTACAAACATGAATGTCGAGTTCATCACCCTTATCCCTTTTGGCAGTTTCTCATAAACATTTCTTTTCTAACAAGATACAATGTATCTAAATTGGCATTGCTGGCTTGGTAAGATAGGGAAACTAGTATAAACCCTATAAAATAGATAAACTGTTGACAAGAAAAGGGATTTAAAGGAACATCAGGTGCTGGAATCCCGGAAGGTCTTGGAAAATACTATTTTATTGAACGGGTGTTTATGGCCAGAAGTATTAACGGCAAGATGGAAACCTTTGTAAAAACACGGTTTAAAGCGGTGGGGTATCTTCACAACAACAAGGATGGGCAATAGTGGCAGTTCAAACGCATTCTCAGATGGCAAACTTTATCTGGAGCATTTGCAACCTGCTCCGCGGTCCCTACAAACGTAACGAATATCGCAAAGTCATCCTGCCCCTGACGGTCCTGCGGCGGTTCGATTGTATTTTAGCCCCCTCCAAGGCGAAAGTGCTGGCCGAATACAGCAAGCTCAAGGGAAAATCGGAAAATATCGTCCATGCTCGGCTCAAGCAGGTTACCGGCGTGCCCTTCTATAATCTCTCCAAGCTTACCTTCGAAAAACTCCCCGACGATCCTAACCAGCTCGCCCCCAACCTCAACAGCTATATCAACGCCTTTTCCCCAAACGTCCGGCAGATATTCGAGCGGTTTGATTTCGGGATACAGGTTCATAAGATGAACGAAAAAAACCTGCTCTTTGAGGTGGTCAAAAAATTCGCCTCTTCTGAACTTGATCTTTCACCGGCTAAAATTGATAATATCCAAATGGGTTATATCTTTGAAGAACTTATCCGGATCG
>JAKJEP010000212.1 GCA_022705365.1 Planctomycetota bacterium
TTTTGGTGAAAACTCCGGCCCCGGGCGTCACCCCGGCTCATATCGGTAACCTTGCCGTCCTGCTGCCGCAGATTCTGGGCCACTGAAACATTCACCTGTTCGGGCTTTTCCGGGTCCTCGGTATAGCCATACGGCTGGGGATAGGTCGCCTCCCAATGCCAGGCATAGGGGGTATTCACCATTTGAAACGGCCAATGCGCCTTCCGCAAGGTGAAGAATGCACGAACTTCATCACTAGCCTCTTTCGGATCGCAAATCAGCAGCGGCTTGCCCTGCCACCTAAACCAGAGGTCCTGATAAAGTCCCGGCTTGTACAGGTCATTATAGATCTCCGTCGCCGTCTGCCCGGCATTGGTATTGACCATAAAAGACAGTTGCGGCGTCCGGCCTCCCTCTTTTCGAATCTGGGTAAACACCTCGCATAGGACCATATAAACATTCTTATAAGTAAAGGCATTGGTCGTATCGAAGATCAGCGTGTCCACCCCGGCATCGGCCAGCAGATGGGCATGGCGCCGAATCACCCACGGATCAGCGCTGTGATAATACCCGAACAGCGGCTCCCCCCAATAATGCATCTGTCCCACAGACCCCCATTGCGGGGCGCCGGGATCGTCCAGGGCCATCGGATTTTCCGCCATGATCTTCGAGATGTCAAAGGGGCCAAGATTGGTATCGCCGTGCTGATCATGCCACAGGAAATAAAATATTCCCACAAACCGCCCGGCCTTCGGTCCCCCCACTTCCTCCGCCAAGGGCAATTCCCGCTTCAATGCATCCATCGCCGGCCACGGCAGCCCCGGATTAAGGGCCGGTCCCGGTTCCGCCGGCTGGTCTTGCGAAAAGCCGACACCTGTAAATAGACAAACCAGCATCAGGACGGTTTGGAGGTGGAAAATGAAGGGAAAGAAAGTGGTTTGTTTTGGCATCGTATTCCTCTTTTCAGAAATATAGTCACAACGAAACATAATTGACACAACCGGGATATATATCATAGATTTTCGTTGAAAACAACCTTTCTCCGTTTTACAAGCTTCTACATAGGATTCAGGAAAATCACAGGCAAGGGTGCCTGTGCTACATTCGATGTGGGGATGAAAGGGGAGTAGGATGATCCCGCCAGCAGTGGGCACGGAGAAAAAAGGAGATAAGAGGCTGGCGGTACGGAATGAAGAAAGAGCCGGGCAGGTTTTACGCTATACCGGCTCTTCACTCTTTATGGTCAAAGATACAATCGGGTTTCAATCCTTACCGACGGCGACGCAGCAGCGTCAGACCGCCCAGAGCCAGCAACATCATTGTTACCGGTTCGGGAACCAGGGCGGTTATTTCAGTCTGACTGAGGGCATGGTTATAGATACGGACATCATCTAAGGAACCACACATGGGAGAACTAAATTCATCGTTATTTCCCAAAATTAGATGATATGTATTCGAAACGATGTCATATCCGATTCCTGTATTTTCATCCGCCATAACACCATCCATATAAATTCTGCTGACCGCGGAAGTTCCATCCCAGGCGTAGGTGGTCGCCACATGATGCCATTGGCCGTCTAATACATTGTCGGCAAATACATTATCACCGGGATAGCCACCCGAGGCGGCAAAGGTTATGCCATTGGTGGCATTACCACCCGAATCTCGGCAGACGCGATAACCATTGTCATTTCCTTTACCAACAATTATATTCCAATAATAATTATCGCTGGCATCCGCTTTTAGCCAAAAGGCGAGGCTGATTTGGCCGGTAATATCTAATTTGGCATCATTACCACAATCAATCCAGGAATCACGAGCGTTTAGATAAACCGCTTTACTGCCAACCTTGCCCTCTACCCAGCTAATACCTGTACCGACAAAACTGCCATTCGCCGCAGTCCCATAGCCGGAGGTATCATAGGCGGTGGTACCAGAGCCGGTTTCAAAATCATAATACGCCACCAAATCTGCCAGCGTACCGCGGACTATACACACACTGAGACAAATTACCGTTACAAAAATTACTAGTTTTCTCATTTGGTTTTTCTCCTCAATAAAATGTTCATGCAATTTTCTCCTGTTTAACACATCTGATTTTTACTCTAATGCCTTGTTCACATAATTTGTCACATCGCCATCAACCTCCTTTCCAGATGGAATACGGCAAACAATCATGCAAATATTGCTTGCAATGGGAAATAATTGTGTTAGAAAGGATATATTGATGGGCGGCTATAGGAAGTCGCTTCCATCGATCCGGTGGGCCGGCAACTGCTTGCCAAAGTTTTTTGCCGGCTCACACTTTCTAACGGGTTTCCTCTGTCTGCCTGTTTCTGCTCTTACTACTCCTGTTCCAGTTTTTTCTGTATCAATTCCCAGGTATCCCGCAGATGTTTTTCCATTCCTTTTTCCGCCTGATCCGGATTGCGGCTTTGAATCGCATTCAGGATGATCCGATGATCTTCAATCGGGATATCATAAACACGTTCTACCGGCTGCCACCATAATGAAGAGAAATTCAGATCCATCAAAATGGTATTAATCATCAGAAGGACATCGTTGCCGGACTCTGACGATAAAATGTGATGAAACTGCCGGTCTGCCATGCGAAATTCTTCATAGGCATCCTTTTGGCTGGCGGTCTGCATCTGGTCGAAGGACTCTTTTAGCTGGGCAATGCCTTTTTCGCTGATATTTGTCGCCGCCAGGCGGGCAATTCGCGGTTCAATAGTCAAGCGGCTATACATAATCTGGCTGGCGTCGGCCCGGCTGAAACTCTGGATCAGCGGTGACAGAAATCGCAGGCTATACATCGGATTGAACTGCCCCACATACCAGCCCGTGCCATGCCGCGACTCAATCACACCAGTGGTCTTTAAGCCAGCCAGAGCTTCCCGCAGCGAACGGGTGCTCACCCCCAGCATCTGGCACAGGGCCACTTCGGTCGGCAGCTTGTCCCCTTCGCGGAGTTTTTCCTTACTGATATATTGAATCAGGGAGGAAATAATCCGTTCGGTCATATTCGGAGTTTCGGCAGCTTTATCCGTTTTTATGGACACCTTCCCTTTAATTACAGTCATCCTATTCAATTGCGATGGTTGTTTTTTTGTCTTAATTATGTTTTCCATGAAACTCTCAAAACGGCCTTTGTAAAACTGATACCTTTTATTCCTTTATCAGATTATTAGAATTTGTTTATCCAAGTCCTGACATGTCATGATTATCGGGTTTTAATCATGTCATGTCAAGACAAATTTAAAACTTCTTTGTAATTTATTGTTTTTATTTTAATATTTTATGCAAAATTCGACTAAAAATTACCTATCTATTTATATAGCATTGCTTTACATTTTTTACTATTTAACCGTTATCGACGGAGAGAAAGTGGACATGATTTCGGTTGTTATCGGACCTCTGGTTCTACGGTTTTCAGTTCAGGAAGACCCTATCTCCAGGTTTCCTGTAATAAAAATGGCCCTATATGACCGATGATATAAGCAGCAAATGCGATCCGGGTGTTAAGATGAGAGAATCCGGATGATTATAAAAATTTTACTGAAAATCGCTTGACCCTATTTATAAAGCCGGTTAAATAGTTATCCAAGTCAGCTACGAGTTATGATGGTTGTTCCAATCTCATATTCATAACTTTCTGGTGAAAAGAGAAAAACATTTGAAGTGGTAGAGTCGGAAATGTCGCAATCAAGACGCCAGCGTCATAAGCTCTTTGACCCCTTGTTATTGAGGAGCCAGAGCCATTTTTGGAGGTCCATATCGACTTTTGGCGGTTCCGTCTGTTTTGGTTTTAAAGGAATTGGTATTCAGGTACCTGGAATTATTTTTTAAGGAGAAATGTATGTCGAAAAAAAGAGGTATCCTTTGTATCTTGCTTATGGCGGCGGTAAGCTGGGGAATCTGTTCTCCGGCCTACGGGCAGAGTGCCGCGGAATCGGTGGCGGCAGCAAAACCCGAAACTGCCCAGATGACGGGACCCACCCTGGAAGAACAGATGCAGAAAATCAAAAATCCCACCTCGTGGATGACGTGGGGTTTTGATGAACGGATGCGGGCGATCTATGCGAATAATTTTATTCTGATGAACCAGGATGCCGTCGGGCATGAGCGGCGGTTCAACCGGTTCCGTTCGCGGCTGTGGGGCAACTTCCGGCCGGCGGAGAACATCGAAGTGAACACCCGGCTGGTGTGGGAATGGCGGATCTGGTGCAACTCCAATGACGGCGCCCCTCTCTCGAATCCCTCATCCATCGAATGGGACGAGGCCATTTTTGACCAGTTGAACGTGAAATTTAAAAATCTGTTTGATGCGCCGATGGATATCCAGGTCGGCCGCCAGGAGATCATCTTCGGCAACGGCTGGCTGGTGCTGGACGGGACGCCGCTGGACGGATCGCGGACCATCTTCTTCGATGCCGCCCGGATGACGTACCGGTTCGAGGAAAGCAAAACGAATTTGGATTTGGTGTATATCGATCAGACGACGGAAAGCGACCGCTGGGTGGAGCCTTTCAACGATCAGGAAAGGGCTTTGCACGAACAGGATGAACGGGGCGCTATTTTGTATTTAAGCAATAAATCGATTGAAAATGTGCAGTTGGACGGATACTACATCTGGAAGCATGATATGTTCCCGGATAACTTCTCGGCGAATCATCCGCCGGCCTGGAGCCGGGAATCGGATATCCATGCCCTGGGCGGCCGGATAGCCGGGAAAATCGATCAAAGCTGGCTGTACCGGGCGGAGTTTGCCCAGGAGCTGGGGCGGCAAAAGAACTGGGGCGGCGAGGGCGAAACATTATGTGCCTTCGGACTGAACAGCCGTTTGGATTACCTGTTCAATGATGACTGGAAAAATGATGTGCACCTGGCGTATGAATATCTTTCCGGGGATGATCCCAGCACCGGGACCGATGAAGGATTTGATCCGCTGTGGGCGCGCTGGCCGCAATGGAGCGAGCTGTATGTGTATAGCTATATTCCGGAAACGCGGATAGCCGAAACCACGAATCTGCATCGGGCCGGTATCGGGTGGGACGCAGATCCCTGTCCGAAAATCCATCTGGCCAATGAGTACAATCTGCTCTTTGCGGATGAAAATACCTGCAAGGACGCCGCGCAATTCAGCGATAACGGCCATTTCCGGGGCCAGTTGTTCACCAGCCGGTTAAGCTACAAGTTTTCTCCCCTGATTTCCGGCCACCTGCTGGGTGAATTTTTGTTCCCCGGCAATTATTACAGCAATGACAATAATGACGTAGCGGTATTTCTCCGGTATGAATTGACGATTACTTTCTAATTCTCGATAAGCTCGTTCAGGAAACTCGCTGTCGGTTATTTTACGATTGCTGACAGCGAGTTTTTTTATGGGCCTAAATGCCAATTTTAGGGCTGTTTTTGTCTTGCAATCCCGTCCGGATTCGAGTAAAAGGAATATGGTTTTGACCGGATAGTCTGGGGTAAGGGAATAGTACCGGTACGCATGATAAATGCGGCCAGTTCTGGAAAAATTGAAGGAAGTAAATGGACCAAGCGAATAAGTTGTTTCTGAGCGGGGATGAAGCCGTAGCGCTGGCAGCCAAACATATGGGAGTAGCCCTGGGGACCGGTTATCCGGGCACGCCTTCCACGGAAATACTGGAACGTTTTTCCGAGCTGGGCGGAAAAGCCCAATGGGCGCCCAATGAGAAAGTGGCCCTGGAGGTGGGTTTGGGGGCGTCCTTCTCGAATGCCCGGTCGCTGGTAACGATGAAACATGTGGGCCTGAATGTGGCGGCGGACCCGCTGTTTACCGCGGCTTATACGGGGGTAGCCGGCGGGCTGGTCCTGGTTTCGGCGGATGATCCGGGGATGGCGTCCAGCCAGAACGAACAGGACAACCGCCATTACGCCCGGGCCGCCGGGGTTGCGATGCTGGAGCCGTCCGATTCGCAGGAGGCCTACGATTTTACTAAAACGGCATTTGAAATTTCGGAAAAATGGCATCTTCCGGTGATTTTGCGGATGACCACGCGGGTGTGCCATTCTAAAACGGTGGTCCGGCCCCACATAAGCACCACGCCCCCCCCTGCCGCCCGGTTCGAGCACGACATACCGGGGCGGGTTATGATCCCGGCCTATGCCCGGCAGGCGCACCGGC
>JAKJEP010000213.1 GCA_022705365.1 Planctomycetota bacterium
GCTGCCTGTTTCAGGCGAGTTCGGGATCGGTGCAAATGGCGTTGGCGCTGGATAATCAGGTCCATTCGATTTCTGTTTTTACCTCGGCGATTATGCATAATTAAGAAGGGAAGAAGCATGAGAGGGCGTGTCGAAAGAAGCTCGGGATATATCATGGCAGCTCTTCTGGTGCCAATTCTGATTGTTTTAATTCTGGGATCGGGGATGCTGACGCTGGGGTATTACAGCCGCTTGCAGGCTGGGAACGCCTGTTCGGAGATCGCCGCCCGGTGTGCAGCGGATGCCGGAATGGAACGGGCGCTGTATGAAATTAACACGCAGATCAGCGCGGGTACGTGGGACGAAGGGAACCTGCCGACCGGTGCGGAGGCGTTTACGGAGAGCCAATCGTCATTCACCTACGCGGTTGCGAAAGATGCATCCGATAACTATAGCATAGTCTCGACCGGGACGAGCGGGCGTTTTGCCAAGACGGTCAGTGCTACCCTGAAGAAGAGCGGCCTGTTTGATTTTGCGGTATTTGCCCGGGAATCGGTTTTGCTGCATAACAGTTCGGTGGTGGATGGATTTGATTTACCGCCGGGACAGGTGGTCCGAGTGGGAACGCAGAGCACGATAGCGGGGAAAATTGATCTGAAAAACAAAGCCTATATTCATGGCGATATTGCCGTGGGAGTGGGCGGCAATCCGGCATTGGTCATTAATGATCATGGGGCAACGATTACGGGAAATACCTATGCCATGACGGAAGAGCAGTATTTGCCGGCGGTAACGGTACCGGCGGGGATGGCGGCCCTGCCTTCCAGCGGCACGATTAGCGGGAATACCATGATTTCCAGCGATAAAAAATACGACAGTATCAATCTGGGGAACAGTAAAAAAATCACGATTGACGGCAATGTCCGGCTCTATATCACCGGTGATATTACGCTGGGCAACAGCGCCGGTATCGAACTGGTGGATGAAGCGACGAATCCCGATGTTAATCTGACGTTGTATATCGGAGGAGACTTCGAAGGGAAGAAGGGCAGCAATATCAATAACCAGACTCAGGATGCGACGAAGTTGCGCATCTATGGGCTGTCCACCTGTGAAAGCATGATATTCAAAAACGGCAGCGATTTTTATGGTGTGCTCTATGCACCGAATGCGGATCTGGTGCTTCACAATTCCGCGAATATATATGGTTCGATCGTTGCCCACAGTATCGATCAGAAGAACAGCGGAGCGTTTTATTATGACGGCGCCCTGCAGCAATATGACCTGGATGACTTCGGTGTACGATTGATTTTGAACCGGTGGCAGGAACCCTGAGAGAGGATTATCCGGTATTTCCGTAAAGTCCGCTAATAATATACACGATGGATATTCCCATGGATGTAGAAAGTCAGATGAAACGATGGCAGGGGAGAACGAGCGGCTCTGTTTTGGCAGGGGTACTGGTCGTTATCGGCCTTTTGCTGATTATCGGAGGCAGTATGCTGGTGCTGGGCTGGCAGAGCCGGATGGCGGCGCTGCGGGCGACGGCGGAAATCCGGGCGCGGGCGGCGGCGGACTCGGGACTGGAAAAGGCGGTATATGACGTGAATGCCAGAGTACAGAACGGATTATGGGACGATACCAACCTGCCAGCCGAATCGGCGAGCCTGCCGGGTACGGAGGATCAGTATGATTATACCCTGGTGGGGGATGCGGCAGGCGGTTTGGTGATTTCGGCGAACGGGCGCTACCGGCAAACGCAGCGTACGGTTTCGGCGGCGGTGGAGCTGGCGGGGATATACGAATATGCCATTTATGGGATTGACTCTATCGAATTGAAAAATGGGACGATGGTCGATGGTTTTAATTATGATACCGATGAGCCGCTGCTGCAGATAGCGACCAGCAGCACGGCTTCCGGCCATATTGACATGAAGAACGGGGTGACGATTGTGGGGGATGTGCTGGTGGGGGTGGGCGGAGATCCGGATGTAGTGATCGGCGAAGGGCCGGGCGTGACGATTGTGGGCAACACGTATTCAATGCCGGTGGCCTGGAATCCCCCTATTATTACGGTGCCTGTATATCTCAGCACCTCGGCGTCGCTGGGAGAAATTACCAATAGCGGCACGATCAGCAGCAGCGGCAAGTACAGCAGCATCGCTCTGGGAGCAGGGAAGGTGTTAACGATCGATGGGGAGGTGGAATTGTATATAACGGGGAATGTGGACCTGGGCAATGATGCGGAAATCCGGGTAGTGGATGCGGCGGCCAATCCGAATGCTTCGCTGACGATCTATCTGGAAGGAAATTTTATCGGGAAAAACGGGTCTGGGTTCAACAATCTGACCCAGGACACCCAGAAGCTGACCCTGTATGGGCTGGCGAACTGTACGAGTATAGGGCTGTTTGCCAAGGGTGCGTTTTATGGGACGGTTTACGCGCCTTGCGCCGATATCGAGCTGAAAAATGCGGTGGAGGTATTCGGGGCGATGGTGGGGAATTCGTTTATCCAGAAAGAGTCGGCCGGTTTTCATTTCGATGCGAAATTGCGGAAGGTATCGGTGCAAGACTTTGGGGTTCGTTTTGTAGTGCGGCGCTGGCAGGAGTAAAGTTTTTTTATAAAGGCAGAAAACGTGTTTGGATGGAATGGATATAAAGGATTTGGACTGGATATCGGCACCTCGGCGGTCAAGGCGGTGCAACTGCAGAAGACCGGTGACGAGTACCGGGTACAGGCGGCCTGGCAGACGGAGATTGTTCCGGCTGGGGATCCGGAAGGCTATCGGAGGAACACGATCGAGGCGATCCGGGAATGCGTCGCGTCGGCCAAAATCAAGAGCCGTTATGCGGTTTGCGGGGTGAGCGGTTCAGAGGTGATCGTGCGGAATTTCCGTTTTCCGGAGCTGCCGGAGGAGGAAATCGAGCCGGCGGTGCGGATGGAGGCGGCCCAGGTATGTCCGTTCGAGATGGAGCAGGGGGTGGTGGTCTATCATCAGACTCCGTTCGAGACGGCCGGGGCCGGGGAAAGCGGCGGGACGGCGGTGGGGGAGAAGAAGACGACGGGTATTCTGGCGGCGGCCCCGCATAAGATCATCCGGGCCAAACAGATGCTGGTGAAGAGCGCCGGTTTCCATTGCGCGATTCTGGAGACGGATAGCCTGGCCCTGCTGAACGGCCTTCGTAGTTACCAGCGGATTCCGCCGGGGCAGGCGCTGGTTTTGGTGAATGTGGGAGCGAAATATTCGAATGTCATTATCACCGCCGGGGACGGGATTCCATTTATGCGGGATTTGCCCCATGCCGGTTCCACGATGATCGAGCAGGTCGCCCAAGAAAGCCAGATGACTCCGGAGCAGGTTAGGGCCTGCCTGCGGGAACCGCGGCAGGCGGCGGGCGGGAACCTGGAACTGGCCGGGCGGCTGAAAGGGGCTTGCCAAAACCTGCTGTCGGACATTTCGGAAACCATCCGCTATTATAAAGCCCATATTGGTTTTGCCCAGACGGAAACGGTTTTGGTCAGCGGCGGTTTTTCGCTGGTTCCCGGGTTTCTGGAATTTCTGGGCGGTGAACTGCCGGAGTCGGTGGCCCGGTGGAATCCGTTCGACCAGATTCCCTGTGAGAAGCAGGTAACGGGAGCGGATTGGATTCACCGGTGCGGCCCGGGATTTGCGGTGGCGGCCGGTTTAGCGATGAGGACCCTGTAAGATGAACAGCCTATACACGATAGATTTTCTCAAGGGGGAAGGGATACCGGCCAAGAGCCGGCCCGGTCAGATTGTCCGGTCCAGCCTTCCGTTTCTGGTGCTGGTCATCGGGGCGCTGGTGCTGGCGGGGTCCTATATCAGCAACGGAGTGATGCTGGAGCAGCTTCAAGCGAAGCTGGCCTCCTATACGGAAGAAGGCGAATGGGGGGAGATCACGCATTTTCTCCAGGAAAACCAGCAGCAGCAGAAGGCCCTGCAGGGGATTTTGGCTGAGGTTTCGCAATCGGTATCCTATCACCGGCAATGGACCGGGATTTTGGTAGGGGTGATCGAGGTGCTGCCGGAGGAACTGCTTCTGAATCGTGTGGAGGTGCAGCGGCAATCGGTGCGGGAAAAAGAGACGGACGCCGACGGCAAGCCGGTGGATGTAATCTGGTATCAGTACACGCTGAAGATCGGTACGGAGAGCAGTCAGGGACTGGAAGCGAACGCCGTCATTCAGGAGTTTGTCCAGACGCTGCGTGCCTCGGATTTTCTGGCCTCTGTCATTGATGAAATCAGCGTGGTTTCCAGGCAGAATGACAACAATAACCATATGCAGTATCAAATCGACTGTGTATTTAAGCGTGCCCGGTCAGATTCCGGCAGGTGATGTATGACAGATACAGGCAAGAAAAAATTACGGATTCTCCTGGGGGTTTGGATGCTGGGCCTGGGGGCGCTGGGCGGTATGTATGTCCTGGTGCTGAAGCCGCAGCAGGAGTCCTTGCAGGCGGTGCAGCGACAGGCGGACGAGGAGGAGCAGAAGCGGCAGGAACTGCGTCTGGCGAGTATGCCGACCAGCCGGGAAAAGCGAAGGCAGCAGATGGAAAGCCTGGATCAGCAGCGGATGGAGCTGGTGGGGGAATTTACGGATTCCAGCGGGATTACGTTTGCGGTGAATGAACTGGTGCGGCAGCACAACCTGAAGAATTTTACCAGCAGTACGGTGAAATGCGGGGGGGAGGCGGAGTACGAGAAATGCCAGTATTTGACGGAGCAGCGGATCCGGATATCGTTTCAGGCGGATTTTATCGATTTTGTAAAATTCGTCAATGTGCTGGAGCGGAGCCGACCGGTTATTTTTGTGGATCGATTTACGGCGGAGCGGGATGAGGAAAATCCGGCGGAGGTCCAAGCGGATATGGAGCTGGCCGGTTTTGGCAGGAAGAAAACGGCGGACAACCAGGCGCCGGAGATCAGGAAATGAACAGGTTTATTCTGGTGAGCCGGGATATTGAGATATGGCAATACAAGACGGTACGATGAAAATCATAGCGGTTTCCAATCACAAAGGCGGCTGCGGGAAGACCACAACGGCGGTCAATCTGGCGGCCGCGCTGGCGGAGAGGGGGAACCCGGTGCTGCTGCTCGATATGGATTCGCAGGGACATGCGACGTTGGGGATGGGAGTGAATCCCTATGAAGTGGAGCAGAGCCTGTATGATCTGCTGGTGCGGGAGCAGACGGGCTGGGAAGAGGTAATTCTGCGGACCCGGTATCCCAATCTGGACCTGGTTCCCAGCAATGTACTGCTGTCCGGGGCGGAGGGGGAGATCACGGGGTGGCCGGAGAGAGAATCGGTATTGCGCCGCCGGCTGGAGCGGCTGCCGGGCGGCTATGCGTATTGTCTGATCGATTGTTCGCCGTCGCTGAGTCTTTTGACGATCAATGCGCTGGCGGCCGGTACGGAGCTGCTGATTCCGATTCAAACGCAGTATTATGCGGTGGAGGGCTTGAAACAACTGCTGGAGACGGTACAGATTATCCGGCAGCGGTTTAATCCGGATTTAAAGATTCTGGGTTTGCTGCTGACCTTTGTGGAAAGCCGCACCAAGCTCAGCCATGACATTGAACAGCAGATGCGCAATTATTTCGGGGAGTTAGTATTTGATACAGTCATCCGTAAGACGGTTCGTCTGGCGGAGGCTCCGAGTATGGGGGAGCCGATTCAGGTCTATGCTCCAGACTGTACAGGAGCGGAAGATTACAGGCAATTAGCGGAAGAGATAGAATATGGCAAAGCGAAAATCCGGACTGCACAAGCAGATTTCGTCAATATTTGACGGAGTCCCGTACCCGAACGAGAATTCCTCCGAATTGCGCAGGAACCCTGTAGAAGGGCCGCAGCGGGAAGAGGCGGCGATTTCCGAGGAATCGCCGGCGGCGGAAGTTCCCGCGGGCGAAGGGAAAGCGGCTTTTTCTTCGGCGCGCCAGGAGTCATTCCAGCCGGCGGCCGAGCCGGTGGAATTAGCCGATTTTTCTGTGCCGGAAACGCCCACTTTTGATCAATCGAGTTCTTTTTCTTCGCCTTTGGCGGAAAGGAGTCTGCCGCCGGTTGATTTGGCGGCGGAGAGCTATAATTATAATACTCCGGCTGAGGCG
>JAKJEP010000214.1 GCA_022705365.1 Planctomycetota bacterium
CCGGCGGTGAAAGAGCCCTATGTGCTGACGCTGGGGCCCAAGGGGCATGTGGTTTGTCTGAATTGCCAAACCGGGGAATTCCTTTGGGGGATCGATTTTGTACGCGACTATCAAACGACCATTCCGGAATGGTACGCGGGACAATGTCCCCTGATTGATAACGATTACGCCATTATCGCTCCGGCCGGTACGGCGCTGATGATTGCCTGCGAACTGGCGACGGGTAAAGTGGTTTGGCAAACGCCGAATCCCGACGCCGCGCAGATGACGCATTCTTCCATTATGCCGGTCACGGTAGGGGGGCAGCGCCTTTATGTTTATTGCGCCACTAATGGTGTGTACGGCGTCCAGGCGGATAGCGGCGCGATCGCTTTTTTCTATCCCGATTGGACGATCAAGATTGCCAATATCCCCAGCCCCCTGCAAATTGCCGAGGATAAGATTTTTCTGGCGGGCGGCTATAATGCCGGCAGTATGATGATCCGGCTGGTACAAGAGGCGGGGGCAATCAAGGTGGAAATGGTCTTTCAACTGGATGCGAAGGTTTTCGGCTCGCCCCAGCATACGCCGATTTTGTATGAGGGGTATATTTATGGCGTGCGGCCCGACGGGCAAATGACCTGCCTGAACCTGGAAGGCAAAATCCAATGGACCAGCGGGGCGAAAAACCGGTTCGGACTGGGGCCTTACCTGATTGCGGACCGGAAACTAATTATGCTGGACGATTCCGGCCTGCTCAGTGTCGCCGAGGCAGCGCCGGGCGGCTATGTGCCGCTGGCCCAGGCCAAGGTGCTGGACGGCCATGATTCGTGGGCGCCGATGGCGCTGACGGCGGGCCGCTTGATCCTGCGTGATCTGACGCAAATGATCTGCCTGGATCTGACGGCAAAATAAGGGCGCCACGGTATAGGCAGTAATTTGTTTTACGCTAGTAAGTTATAAATTGACAATCCTTTAGCTTGAAACCGGCAGCCCGGCGGTATATGATTAATCGATATGTTTTATTTGGATAGGATGCAATGAATAAGGCTGAAAAAAACTCCTGGTCCGCCCGGTTAATCATTGGGGTGTTGATCCTGGCGCTATTCGGGGTTTTGATGGCGGCCTTTCAGATGGATTTTACCGGGAAAAAGGGCAGCCAGCTGGGCGGGGAATACGATTATAATCTGGACCGGCTGCGGAAAATCGATCCGGCTCTTATACTCTATCAGGAAAATACCGCCGCGAAAATTCAAACGGGCCTGACCAGACCACGGACGATTGTCCTGGGGCCGGAAAATCAAATTTTTGTTGCCGGCGATACCAGTTTGCAGATTTATTCTGCGGCTGGCAAGCTTATCAAAACCGCGGCTTTAAGCGGCCCGGCCCGCTGTCTGGCAGTGGCGGAAGACGGCACGATTTATGCGGGTTTGGGGGATCATATTGAGGTGTATAGTCCGGAGTTAAAGCAGACAGCCGTATGGAAATCTTTCGGGGAGAAATCCATTTTGTCATCTCTGGCGGTAAGAGGGGAAAATGTTTTCGCCGCCGATGCCGGCAGCCGGGTGGTTTTGCACTATGACCGGGCGGGGAATCTTTTAAACCAGATCGGCCGCAAAGATCCGCAGAAAAACATCGCCGGTTTTGTCATTCCCAGCCCGTATTTCGATCTGGCGGTGGCGCCGGACGGCCTGCTCCGCGTGGTCAATCCCGGCCGGCACCGGATCGAGGCCTATACCTTCGGCGGCGAGCTGGAAATCACCTGGGGCAAATTCTCCAGCGAGATCGACGGATTTTGCGGCTGCTGCAATCCGGTCAACTTCGCCATGACGGCAGATGGCTCTTATGTCACATGCGAGAAGGGTCTGACTCGTATCAAGATCTATGACGGGCAGGGAAACTTTGCCGGGGTGGTGGCGGGGCCGGATGCCTTTGGCAAGCACGATGCCATCTGCGGGGAAAAGGGAGCAAACTGCAACGAAGGCGGGCTGGATGTTGCGGTGGACGCCGGTGGTAAAGTTTTTATTCTCGATCCCTACACCGGCGAAATCCGTGTATTTACCCACAAGAGCGGATTGAATTAGCGGAAATATAAAAATGACAGAGCCAAAATTTCATCGGCGTGACTTTTTTTCCATGCTCCTGCATAGAGCCGCTCTGGCCGTATTGACGATCCTGGGGGCGGTGCTAGTAGGCAAGAAACGCGGTCCAGCCTTGCGGCAGGTTTGTGAAAATCAGGGGATCTGCCGCGGGTGTTCGCGGTTTGTGGATTGTGGTCTGCCGCAGGCCCTGTCGGCCAAAGATGTTTTAACGAAACGATAAATAAAAATGACTACCGATAAAAAAACGGAAACCAATCTGAATCGACGGCAATTTCTGACGAACGCCTCGCGCGGGGCGTGCCTGCTGGGGCTGGGCGGGGCGCTGGGGGCACTGGCCAGCCGGGCCAAATCCGACGATATGGTCTGGCAGTTGGACCCATACAAATGTATCGCCTGCGGCAACTGCGCCACCTATTGCGTGCTGGAACAATCGGCGGTGAAATGTGTACATTCCTATGCGATGTGCGGTTACTGCGAACTGTGCACGGGTTTTTTTGAGCCGGAACCGCCGGCCCTGAACACCGGGGCCGAGAATCAGCTCTGCCCGACGGGAGCGATTAAACGGACCTATGTGGAGGACCCTTACTATGAATACACGATTGACGAGCCGCTGTGCATCGGCTGCGGCAAATGCGTGAAAGGCTGCAACGCCTTCGGCAACGGTTCGCTATTCCTGCAGGTCCGTCACGACCGGTGCCTGAACTGCAATGAATGCTCCATCGCCGCGGCCTGCCCCTCGCAGGCCTATACCCGTGTACCCGCCAGCCAGCCCTACCTGCTGAAAGGGAAAGACACCACCGCATGATCCGCCGAGTCACGCTGCCTACTTTGATTATCTGTTTGCTGCTTGCCGCGGTGAGCCTGGCCGTGGAGCGATTTCCGCCGCCGGACTTCGAGGGCGGCCATGAGCTGCCGCTGACCACGGTCCCGGCGCCGCGTGCGGATTTGTATGAGTATCTGGATGCGGCGGTGCTGCTGGCGGCCTTGTCGCTGGGGGCATGGCTGGTTCTGAAAAAACGGTCCCGCCGCGGTATTTTTCTGCTGATGCTTTTTTCGCTGGCTTATTTTGGTTTGTGGCGCAAGGGCTGCGTGTGCTCGATTGGGGCCATCCAGAATGTCGCCCTCTCGCTGTTCGATAGCCACTATGTGCCGCCCCTGACCGTGATTGCGTTTTTTCTGCTGCCGCTGTTTTTTACGGTATTTTTCGGCAGAATCTTTTGTGCGGGGGTTTGTCCGCTGGGTACGATCCAGGATTTGTTTCTGCTGCGGCCGCTGAAAGTGCCGCTGTGGCTGGAACAGGCGTTGGGCCTGCTGGGGTATCTCTATCTGGGAACGGCGGTTTTGTTTGCCGCTACCGGCAGCGCCTTTATCATCTGCCAGTATGATCCGTTTGTGGCCTTTTTCCGGCTGAGCGGCTCGCTGAACATGCTCATCCTGGGTATCTGTTTTCTGGTTATCTGCATGTTTATCGGCCGGGCCTACTGCCGGTTCCTTTGCCCTTATGGCGTCCTGCTGCGTTTCTTTTCACGGGTATCAAAGTATCACGCCAGCATTACGCCTGATGAGTGTATCCAATGCCGCCTCTGCGAAGAGGCCTGTCCTTTCAATGCCATCGAAAAGCCCGCCCAGCCGCCGGCCAGCCAAAACCGCCGACAGGGAAAACGGCTGCTGATCTTTCTGCTGGTTTTACTGCCCGTTCTGACCCTGAGCAGCGGCTGGCTGACCAGCAAGGCAAGCCCCGCTTTCGCGCGGATGCACGCCGATGTCCGCCTGGCGGATCGTATCTGGCAGGAAGAAAACGGACAGGCGGAAGGAACTACCGACGCCAGCGACGCCTTTCGGGCCACCGGCCAGCCGGCGGCGGAACTGTATCAAACTGCTCAAATCCTGCAACAGACCTTTTATCGCGGGTCCTGGGCGCTGGGGATTTTCCTCGGCCTGGTGATCGGTTTGAAATTGATCCAGTTGGCGGTACGGCGGCACAAAACGGAATATCAGGCCAATAGAATGACCTGCGTCTCGTGCGGGCGATGTTTTGCCTATTGTCCCAGGGAACGGGTCCGCCGGAAAGAATTGGAAACGAAACATACAGAACATGGATCCTAAACCTAATCATACCGCCCATCCGCCTTCACCAACGGCCACGGAACGATACCGAACCGCGGTTCGAGCCGCCTGGATTGCGGCTGTATTTTGTGCGGCTGTTCTGGTCTTCCTGCTGGCCAATCAGTGGAACAGCCGGGACCTGCTGGACAATCCGGAATTGCTGGCCCTGAAAAAAACGCTGCAACAGAATCGCGGCAACGAAGGGTTAAAAGAGCAGATCCGCACGCTGGATCAGCAGATTCGGGCGGAAATGCTTCACCGTCGGGAATTTTCGCAAACCGGGGCCTGGATTCTGCTGGCCGGTTTTGTGGTTTTTCTCTGGTCCACCAAAACGGCATTTACGTATCGTGAACCGCTGCCCATGCCCCAGCCGGGTAAAAACAGCTATCCCCAGTTTCTGCGTACCGCCCGGCTAGCGCGATGGTCGGTGGCTGCCCTGCTGGGCGCAGCTTTGCTGGCAACCGGGGGATTGCTGAGCCGGTATCCAAGCAATTTTTCCTATGCACCGGTGCAGGTATCAGCAGCCGAGCAAGCCGAGCCGACAGCACCGCCGGCCGTCCAGCCAACCGTTCAACCGGCAGTTTTCTCCATGGAGGAATTCCAGAAGAACTGGCCCTGCTTCCGCGGGCCGCAGGGGCTGGGGATTTCGGCCTATGCCAACGTCCCCACCCAGTGGAATGGCACCACCGGGGAAGGCATTCGCTGGAAGACGGAAGTCCCGCTGCCGGGCAACAGTTCGGCGATTGTCTGGGGCAGCCGGGTTTTTGTTACCGGGGCGACCAAGGAAAAACGGGCGGTGTTTGGTTTTGACGCGGACACCGGAAAAATCCTCTGGCAATTCGATGTGGTCAATATTCCCGGCAGCCCGGCGGAAATGCCCAATATCATGGAAGACACCGGCTATGCGGCCCCCACTCCCGTCACCAACGGTTTAGGGGTTTTCGCGATCTTTCCCAACGGCGATGTGCTCGGCTGCGATTTTGAGGGCCGGCAGTTCTGGGCCAGAAACCTGGGCCTGCCCGACAGCATGTACGGCTACGCCTCCTCGCTGGCAATTCACAAAAACCAGCTCATCATCCAATATGATCAGGGCAGCGTCGATGATGGCCTGTCCGAATTGATTGCCCTGGACACGCAAAACGGCAAGGACCTCTGGCGCACGAAACGGCCGGTCTCCGCCTCCTGGACCTCTCCGGTCATTGTGGAAATCGATGGCGCCTGGCAGATTCTGACGGTCGCCCCGCCCTGGGTTATCGCCTACCACGCCGAAAACGGTCAGGAAATCTGGCGAGCGGAATGTGCCAGCGGCGACGTGGCTCCCTCGCCCATTTATGCCAATGGTCTGGTGTTTGCCATTGAGCCGTATTCCAACTTATATGCCCTGCGCACCGGCGGCCAGGGGGATATTACCAAGACCCATATTGCCTGGCAGGCGGAGGACGGTATCCCCGATATCTGCAGCCCCGTCAGCAATGGCGAATTCGTGTACCTAATGGACACCTCGGGACTGTTCACCTGCTATCGGACCGCCGACGGCACCAAAGCCTGGGAAAAAGAGCTTGATGTTTACTTCCATTCCTCTCCCAGCCTGGTACAGGATAAACTGTATCTCCTATCCGATGAGGGAGAAATGATTATTGCCGAAACCGGCAAAGAATTTAAAGAAATCGCCCGCTCACTGCTGGGCGAGAAAACCAAATGCAGTCCCGCTTTTTTAGATGGAAGAATCTATATCCGCGGCGAGAAAAACCTTTACTGCATAGGAAGCCCGAAAAATCCATGACCGAGCTCGACCTGAGTTTTATTGATGCCATTGTGGCCCAAACCGGCGGCCAGCCGGATAAGGTAATACCAATCCTGCAGGCCATTCAGCGGCATTATCGCTATCTGCCCCAGCCGGCCCTGCAGCGGGTGTGTG
>JAKJEP010000215.1:0-333 GCA_022705365.1 Planctomycetota bacterium
TGTTTTCGACTTTGGCCATCCACTGCCCGGACCAGCCGATGGCGGTGATGACGCCGGAAGAACCGCAGTCCAGATTAAAGAACGGACCATCCTTCATGGAAGTTCGGCCTTCAATCGTGGAAAAATCGGAAGCATTACCCGGGGACAAAATCACATCGTAATTCATCCAGTCGTCCACACCATCATGGGAACCGTTAATCCGGTGGAGAACCGGGATGACATCCGGTCCCGCTGTCATCGAAACATCGAGAGGTTTAACCGCTTCGATAACCGGGGTATCTTGATCTGAGGTATTGGTAAAATAAATGGTCCAGTCCCCGCCGGCCGTGTCGG
>JAKJEP010000215.1:343-6085 GCA_022705365.1 Planctomycetota bacterium
CACCTCCAGTCCGGTCTGCGGATCGGTAAGGGTGAGGATTCGCTGCTGTTTGGTGGAATCCAGCGTTTTATCCTCGACGTTCTTTTTCCAGTTCCCCAGGAATTCCGATGAAATTTTCCCTCCATACCCAAAGGAAAAAGGATAAGCTGCGCCAACCGAGGCGGGATCCGCAGAGAATACCCGCTTAGCCCACTGGAGATTCCGGTTAACCTCATTTTCCCCCCAAACGGTTATCGCCGGCATCAGTAGAGCCAGAATCATAAACCGTAAAGAAAATGACATACTGTTCTTGAAGAGGGGAGCCATCATAATCCAATCCTTTCCATACCTTCAAAAAATACTTTGCTACTCGATACCATCACAGAACGTGAATTTATTGTCCGGATTGTTCCGGTTATCCTACTGGTACACTTATTGGACCTCGGTTTTGGTAATACAATTTCCATACGCCATGATCACCGCGGCGGCCATCAAAAGAATGATGGCCAGATACATACGGTGGCGGGGTTTACCGAAGACGCCGCGCCATTCCCCGCTCAGAAAGCCTACGCCCTGGCCGCCCATAATCTGCATGGCCTGCTGCACACCGAATCCGACGGAGGCTCCCAACGCCCATCCGCTGATAACCTTGAACCCTCCCATACAGCAAGCCGATGGGATTGCCATTACCTGGCAGTATAGTGATTCGGAAGGCGATGCCAGTACCGTCGATTTGTACTGGACCGATTTCCAATGGACCTTCTTAACCCCCATCCCTGACGCCAATGATCTTCCCGCCTCCGCCGGCAGCTTTCTCTGGAATCAGGATCTGCCGGAAGACTATGCCAGCCGCCGGATCTATATCCATGCCGTCATCCGGGATCATAACAGCTATCTCGTTGGCCGCGCTACCACCGATCATCCGGTCTTGGTATTGGCGGACTGCTCCGATGTCATACAATATAACCTGGCCCTGCCCGGTGATTTCAACCAGGATTGCTATGTCAATATCGATGATTTGGTTCACTGGACTGAAGATTGGCTAACTAATTATGATCCATCTGCTTCCGGCTCGGGCATAACCGGTAGTTGGAACTTCCGGGAGGATCTGTCCTTTGCCGCCAATCCCAATGGCCCCTGGTCCTACGGCGCCTCACCCCATGCCGCCCCTCCCGCCGCTCCTGTAACTACCACGTTTTACCCCTATAATAGCTCCTTTACCGAATCCGGTTCCGGCGCCCCTTGGTGGCACTACGATTCCTCGCATCCTTTTTACAGCTCCGCTATTGTTCCCTGTCTATACTATAACAATACCTCCGGTTCGGTCTATGGCTGCCCAGCCGGGATGGCGGCTCTGCACAGCGGCATCACCTCCGGCAGCGAAGCCATCGCCGTAGTTCGCTGGATCGCCCCGGCTAGCGGGACGATTCAGATCAGCGGCACATTTTATGCCGGCAACTCCGGCCGCTGTGATTATTATGTAATCTACAACCAGATCATGGTTTTGATAAGCGAACTGGATACCTATAATCAATTTTCCTTCAGCTTGAATATCAACGTCAGTACGGGTGATACGCTCGATTTTGGCGTCGGCGCCGGTACCGACGGCGGCTCCGCCGACACCACCCCCCTCGAAGTAGAAATCGCCGCTCCCACCTGTGCCGGCCTGGGGGATTACTTGAAAACGGATATCAACCAGGATTGTATCATCAATCTAAAGGATTTTTGGATTTTCGCCGAGCAATACCTGAATTACAACAATCCCCAGGATTCAGATTGTTCCCTCATGGGGCCGTAGTAATATTTGTATGGAATGGAATTCAAGAGGAGAGTTTTACCATGCTGGGTTTAGATCGAATCGATAAAAAGTATCAGATCGGTATCATAATTTTTGCCGTTGCTGTACTGGTAGTAGCCGGCATCCGCATCATCCCAAAACATGCCGGTTCCAGTGATGCTTCCTCACAAGGTTTCGCAGTTTCCTGCATGAATCCGAAGTGCGGTTATCAAGGCTCAATAACTACGAAGGAATTATGGAAATTGATACAGGATACCAATGCCAGGCTGCAATATGCCGATCAGGTGCCTCCCTTCGGCATGGCCATGATGATGGGCTGGGGCAGCGAGGAAGGTCCTCTCGTTTGCCCCCAATGCCAGCAGGCCTCCTTACTCATTGCCAAAGACGGTGCCAAACAGGAATCGCAGGATCAATAACCGATAATAATACTTGGGCAAAACGGCAAAGATCAAAAGCTTATTTGCCGATACAGAAACGGGAGAAAATCCGGCCTAGAATATCTTCGGTTACGATTTCGCCGCTGATCGTCCCCAGCCGTTCCATCGCCCCGCGAATTTCCAGGGCCAGCAGCTCCAGCGCGGGGGAATCCACCTGTTCGAGGATCGAGGCAGCGGCCCCCAGGTGGTTTCGAGCCTCCGCCAAAGCCTGCCGCTGCCGGACCGTCAGGGCCAGCGCCTGGGCCGGACCATCCGTGATTTCCTTTTGCAGAATCCCGCTCATTCGATCCTTCAGTTCTCCCAGATTCTCACCGGTTAAAGCGCTGACAAAAACCGGCGAAAGACAGGCGTTCAGCCTGCATTTCAATTTGGCTGCCTCCGGCAGATCGGTTTTATTCACCACGACCAGAACCGGCCGCCGCGAAGGAAGCGGCTGGAATGACCGGATATTCTCTTCGGCGTCCGGCTGGGATCCATCCACCACCCACAACAGCAGGTCGCAGCTCTCCATCTTCTGCCGCGTAAGATTCTGTGTTTCCCCGGCCAGCGGGTCCATTACCTCCCCCAGACCGGCGGTATCAATCAGCAGGCATTCCCCGTGGGCCAGCCGCAGCGGCGCCGTCAACGCGTCGCGCGTGGTGCCCGCGATGGCGCTGACAATACTGCGGTCCATCCCCAGCAGACGGTTCGCCAGGCTGCTCTTGCCGGTATTTGCCGGGCCTGCCAGCACTACCTGCGGCAGATGATGCAAGTCTTCCCAGGTGATGCTCCCGGCCAACAGACTATCCAGCTCCGCCAAAATCCCGTGCAACTCCTCCCCCAGCCGGCAAACCGAAATCAGCTCGATCTCCTCCTCCGCAAAATCAATCTGCGCTTCCAGCAGCGACAGCACGTCCAGCAATTTCCCACTGATGGATCCACAGACGCGGTGCAGAGCGCCACCGAGCAGCCGCTGGGCGGCACGCAACTCCCCATCGCTGCGGGCGTTGATGACTTCGGCTACCGCCTCCGCTTCCGAAAGGTCCAGCCGCCCGTGAAAGAAGGCACGGGCTGTGAATTCACCCGGCCGGGCCGCACGGGCGCCGCTTTCCAGGAGCTGCTCCAGCACCATCTGTAGCAGGGCGGGCGAGCCGGGCAGGTGAAACTCCGCCATATCCTGGCCGGTGTAACTGTTCGGGCCGGGAAATACGTACAATTGGGCCGGGCACGTTACAGTTGCCGTCAATCGGCAGCGGCCGTGATACCGCCTGCGCAGGCGCGAAAGCGGGCCGGGCGGTGCCCATACGAACAGTCGGCAGGCAGCCTCCACGACCCCGGGGCCGCTGAGACGCAGGATGCCCCGGCCGCCGCAGCCGCCCGCTGAACTGACGGCCGCAATAAGATCTTCGGTATCCAGCATATAATTCCGTTTCTGCTGCCTTCTCTTCTCTGGAGCGAAAGCAGCGATTATTGGCGGTCCCGGCAAATTATTGCCGAACCGCAGTTTCTTGTTTAGTAAAATATACCGCAGAAAATGCCTGCCAGCCAATAATTTCTGCCGGCTTCGCAGCAATTCCACCAGGGTAAAGGCATTTCTGTGTTTGCGGCTTATCCAGTCATTTATAACTGTCACTATTATATCCCTTTTCTTTATTTCGCCGGCGGCCTGTGGTTATGTCCGTGCGGCCTTCGCGGTTTTTCCTTGCACCCTACCTGAGGTATCGGTTCATCCACATGGGAAAATCCAACGCCTACTGCCTGTTTCGGAACTTCTGCCCCTGATTATACATCAGGGCCGGTCGGCCGGCCAATAAATTAAAAATCCATAAATCCTTATTGTATAAACGTTTACAATTTTTCGTCATAAAACTATGGCCTGGCGGAATTTATGCGCATTACGCTGCGGCCCGGCACTGTTCCAAACCATTCCGGCGAGCGGCGTGATGGCGGAGGGGTTTTCCTGTGCTCCCGGTCCCTCTATATAGGGGCCGATGTCCACAAGTGCGCACGTTTTTTGTCATTTTTTTGGCCCGGAAATGACGTAAACCCTTGTCAAAGCTCAGCAAAAATTTTTAGCGTGGCGCAATTTTGGCCAAACACCGCGGCCATTATTGCGCAAGGAAAGAACAGGGCGGAAAACGGCAAGATGGGGTGATTGGGTTGAGTTGGTAAATGTTGAACAAAGTATAGCAAAACATGAACAAAGTGATATAAAAGTGCAGCAAAACATATGATAAACATAGGGAAAACATGAGTAAAAATGAATGGTATTTACACGTGGCAAGGGCCGAGAGGCCCATTTTCACGCCGCGGGCGTTTCACACCTATGACGCTCCCGATGGTTGCTGCGATGGTCTATTCGGTGGGGAAGATTGCCCAGATTAACAGTAGTAAAAAAATCGGGCCTACCAGAAAATATAAAAAATCAAAGTGCAAAAATTAAAATCACAAAGTAAAAATCAAAATGGGAAGAGAAAAATTTTGAACAGAAGGTGCTGGCCGCACGGCGGAACGACGCGAGCGAAAACCGCATTTGACGTTCCCGTTGGTCACTGCCTGGTAGGAACAGAGGGTGTTTTTCCACAATATATCCCGCAAAGGCAGGCACGGCCTGCGGCGAGATCGCCGCGGTGATATGCCCCTTTTGACGCTCGCGTTCGCTGCTGAGCGGGCGAAAAAGGGAGGTTATTTTAATGTGTCCCGTAAGCGGCTGGGGGGCTGGATGAAGGGGAAGGCCAAAACCAGCGAGATGGTGCGAATTTACTTGAGAAAGAGCAGATTGCTATAATTTACAATGTCCCCATTTCCCATCCGGGTCTGACCCCTTTAATTTACCCTAAAATGGCTTTTTTTGCCCATAAAGCGGACTTGGCATAATGAATGGTGTTAGATTAATAATTCAAAGTTCAATAAGTTACTTATTGAACTTTAAATCCGGAAGATTCTCATATTGTTTATAAAACTGCTCTTTTGAACAATGCTTACTCCAGGGGTGAGGGGCTTTATGTGAGATTAAATTTTCTTTTTTCCATTGCAAAATATCAGCAAGTGCATCTTCTAAAGCTTGACGTAACCCAATATGATCCAACCCTATTTTTCCGCTAGGAGGCGGATATTTCATAAACCTTGTTGAAGTATCGTAATCGTCTATCCACCAGCCATATCCTACACACACTGTATCATTATCATTTTTCTGAACATCAATCTTACCTACACCACCTATAGGATGTTTAAACATAAATGACCACGAAGGACCTTCATGGTAATATTTTTTTATCAATAAATTGTGTTCGTTAGAAAATAATTCTAAAACAGAAGAAATTCTTGAGAAGAATGCTTCCAAAAGGGGAAGTTCCTCTTTCTCAAAGTTAGGATTTCCATTAGGCATAATTTACTCCTATGTATACAATTACCAATATATTTAATAACCCATAAAATTTTCACCTCTTGATATTGGTATAGGCCCAAATGCGAGGGTGTCCAATTGATAGTTGAAGGTTAGGAAAAGAAAGGCGGCTCCTGTGGCTGAATCGTGTATAATTCAGCCGT
>JAKJEP010000216.1 GCA_022705365.1 Planctomycetota bacterium
CGACTCATGGCAACTTGTACAATCGCAAAACCGGTCGTTCCATATTTTCTACGGGGATGGCTGGTGGTACGGGATGCGAGGGAATAGGCGGCGGGCGATATGCCGTTAACTCCCAACCTAAAGTTGGGGGTTTGCGTCAAATTTGGGGTTGCTCCGGGAAGCGGGGTATGGTAGGGTACTGGGGAAGGACCGGCAGGTTCGGTACTATTGGGAGATCGTTATGCGGAAAGATTTCAATATAGATGATGTTTTGGGATTCGGCTGGCAGGTCATGAAGGCGAATTTCTGGTATTTCGCGGGGGTCGGCCTGCTGTGGGGCTTTCTTACTTTCCTGCCGGATATACTACGGGGCCTCTTGGAAGAATCGATCCGTCATCAGCCGATATTTTTTGCGCCGTACCTGTTTTTGACGCTGCTGGACATTCTGATCAGCGTTCTGCTGGGGATCGGCATGCTAAAAATCGGCCTGAGTTTCTGCGATCAGGTGAAACCGGGGGTCAGCACCCTGGTTAACGGCTTTGACTGTTTCTGGCGGTTTTTGGGGACCCAGATACTCTATGTCCTGATCGTGCTGCTGGGTTTTCTGCTGCTGATTATCCCCGGCATCATCTGGGCGGTGAAATACCAGTATTGCATCTATTTTGTGGTAGATAAACGGCTGGGACCTATCGATGCTTTAAAGGCCAGCGCCCGTACTACCCAGACGATTAAACTGAAGCTCTTTGGATTTGGGATTTTATGCTCTCTGATCAATATGGCGGGGGTGATATGCTTGCTGCTGGGGATCTTCGTTACTTACCCGGTGGTGCTGGTGGCCTCGGCGCTGGTTTATCGGCATCTGCTGATACAGACCCCGGAGCTGGCGGAATTCGGTATTTATCCGTATCAGCAGCCAGCAGAGGCGATGGCCGATCCGTCCGGCAGCCAGGTGCAGAATTTTGCGCCGGAATTGCCGGAGCAGAATTAATCTATAAGTTTATGAATAACAGATACTTATAAGAGTAATAGCGAATCTGCCCGGCCGGATGATAAGGAAAGGGAAGGGAATTCATTTCTAATGAAGTATTTTCGTCCGATAAAAATTTTTGTAATTTTGGAAAATTTCTATTGACATAACGGGGCAAAAAGCCGAGAATGAGGATGTTGTAGCATATGTTGCTCTTTTTTTTAAAGCATTTTGACTTGTAGCATATGGTACTGAAGCAGATATTTCGAGTCGAATTGAGCGTCTTTTTTTTGATGGCACAGTAAGTGAATCTATGAAGGAAAAAGTAATAAACAGTTCCCCATCGACCGGCTATACGGCTGTGAAGAGACAGGCGGAAGCTATTCCGGATTGGGGTATTATCGGGGATCTGGCGGCAGGCTGGGATGGATCGAAAAAAGCGGAACGGATTGTGCCGCTGCTGGTGCGGTATATCAATCTGGCCCGGCTGAAGCCGGGGGATAAAATGCCGTCGGAGCAGCAGCTCAGCAAGGAAATCGGGGTCGGCCGGCGGGCGCTGCGGGAGTCGCTGATCTGCCTACAATCGGTCGGGCTGGTTCAGTCGCGGCAGGGAATGGGCTGGTATGTGGAACACTTTGACCCGTCCACGAGCCTGCGGTTTCTGTCCCCCCTGCTGCAGGATTTTGGCGGGGCGGATCTGTTTCAGGTGATTCAGACGCGGCTGGCGATCGAGCCGATCATCGGGCAACTGGCGGCCGAGCATATCAGCGAAGCCGGCATGCAGGAGCTTCGTGCTTCGCTGGAGGTTATGGAAAGAAACGTGGACAATCCGAACCTGGAAACCTTCCGCATTCATGACCAGAAGTTTCATGATATTCTAGCGCAGGAATGCGGCAATTGTATCCTGTCCATGGTCAGTTCGATCCTGACCGGCTTGTTTTATTCGGTGCGCTGGGACCTGCCGCAGAACAATAAAGCCCATGTTCTGGAGAAACACCAGATTATCTTTGAAGCGATCCGCAACCATAACGGTCCGCTGGCGGTCCGGGCCATTCAGGAGCATCTGGAAGAAGCGATGGACTATATCGATCAACACTATCAGAAAAATGAGAATTCCCCTATGCAAGCGGAAATAGAATAAACAATGCAACGAAAGGAGGTGTAAGAAAAACAGAATTGGAATCGGAAGATGTAAAGAAAGAAAAGCCCGTTCAAACACAAGGAAAGGAGAAGATTCAAAGGCAGAGGCAATCTCATCTTATGCCGTGCCAAAGAACCCGAGAACAAATGGTATTTATCAGGATTCGACGTAATGAAAACTGGAGGATTGTATTGTGAGAAACCCAATAATAAAAAATTGTTTCTGGAGGAACCAAGTAATGAAAAACCTATTCATTGTATTAACACTGATTTCTTTCTGCCTGCCGGCTGGAGTACAGGCGGAGCTGGTCGGCCACTGGAAATTTGATGAGACAACCGGCAACCTCGCCGAAGACAGCAGCGGCAACTATAATGTGGGAATCTTGAATAATCTCACCTTTGACACCAGTTCCACTTCGGACCGCGACGGTAATCCGACCGGAGCTCTGCTGTTTGACGGGACGGATGATTTTGTGAATTGCGGCAACGATGCGATTCTGGATGTGACCGGCGCGGTAACCATTTC
This sequence comes from Planctomycetota bacterium, assembly GCA_022705365.1. Lineage (GTDB taxonomy): Bacteria > Planctomycetota > Phycisphaerae > Sedimentisphaerales > SM23-30 > JAKJEP01. The sequence goes on from JAKJEP010000216.1 coordinate 2,613, forward strand.
CGCCTGGGTAAAAGTATCCGGTACACCCACCGACTATTCCACTGTGGTTGCCAGAGAATTAGATATTTGGAACCAGGGTTATTATACCCTGATGGTGCATAGCAACAATGCGGTTATGTCATGGATGGGCAACGGCGGATCTATAGGGAATGTCAGCGGTATTGCCGGTGCGGTTGACGCCGGTACCTGGCACCATATTGCCGCAACGGCGGATGCGAATTACCTGACCCTGTATCTGGATGGTGCCGTAAATGGTACTCCTCTCTCTATGGGAGGTGTTGGCCCAACCACTAGTTTTACTGCCAATATGATTATCGGAAGAAGCATTCCCTTCGTTCGGCATTTTGCCGGAGCAATTGACGATGTTGCAGTCTGGAACACCGCCCTGAGTGCGGAGGAAATTCTAGATGTTAAAACAAACGGCATTACTGACCCGGTAGTTACCGAACCGTTCGAGTGTATCCTCTGGCTGAAGGCCGATGACGGTCCTGCTGATCCCAACGGCCTTTCTATTACTACCGGGCAGACCGTCGGCAAATGGATGGATAAATCCGGCAAAGGAATGGATGCCAAAAGGCAGTGGGGCAATCCGACGCTGGAAAGCAGCACATTCCCCAACGGCAGCCATCCGGTGGTTCACTTCGACGGGACAGACGGCTTGATTATTGATCCCAATACTCTGGCCGGTGCTGAAGAGTCGGATATATATCCCCGCAGCATCAGTGTGTATGTGGTCGGCAGAATCGATGATCTGGCAATGGGGCAGGTGTTCCTGGCGAATTTCAGCGATCCGGGAGCCGCCGGATTTGAACTGGGGATTTCCAACAACCGCTTCAACACCGCTGAGTATTATGACAGCCGCGGCGGAGTGTATGAACCGGAAGATACGCTGGAGATAGATCGGTATTATCTTCTGTCTTATACGATTTCGTATGACAGTGAACGCAAGATTTATCTGAACGGCGATCTGCTGAACACCGGTTTTGGCCGGCCGACTTACAACCACAATACCGTAACTTCCATCGGCGCCGTCGGCAGCGAGGCGGAGTTCCTGACCGGCGATATCGCGGAGATCAAGGTTTATAAGGGCGTGGATGCGACCGAACACACCGCCGTTACTACGTACCTGATGAACAAATATGATATTGACACCTCACCGCCGCCGGCCCCGGATCCCAACGAAGTGGTCCTGACGGCCCTGACGCTCAGCCGCACCAATTCGCTGGGCACGATGGATATTTCCGAACGTTTCAACACCTTATATCTGGATGACGCCTGGGATACGGCTATCTTCGAAGGACAGATTCCGTCCGATCCGAATGCCTTCGATCCCAATCGGTTCCTGAATCATCCCAACTATATGATGATTCAGATCCCCCTGCAGGCCGGGGAGGAGCGGACCTTTACCTGGTACAATGCCCGTGGTTTAACCGAGACCAATGCCTATTTCGGTGTCAACCTTTTCTTGGATGACAGCCAAAATATGAATATTCCTGGCCTTTCGGTGTACGCACAGATGGATACCGACGGACCGGGGAACGGCCATCCGGACTTTAAAGCGAACACCTCCATTTCCACGATGGGCTGGCCGGTTTATCCTACCGCACCCGGCACCGGCTCATTGATCTATAAAGATCTGGCCAAGAAGCTGAAGGTAACCATGACTGATTTTGTCACTTATCATCAGGATGTATTCAATCACGATCTTATCACCGCCCAGACCACCGGCCATCCGCTCGACGGACGGGATGGTGCGATAGACATGATCGGCCAGTTTACCCTGAAGGTCGAACAGAATCTGCTCTGTGAAGATCTGACGGAGTTCCTGGAAGCGGATATCAACCACGACTGCTCGGTGGATCTGGCGGATATGGCGTACCTGGTCACCGACTGGCTCACGTGTAACGATCCGTTAAATCAGGATTGTCCGTAAGAGTTAGGGAAGGTTCATAGAAATTAAAACTTCAGACTAAAAATAAAAATGTAAACGTAAGGAGAAATAAGATGAAAATAGTATTTTTGGGAATAGCAACGGCTCTCTTGTTGGTAGTGAGTCTGAATCATTCTGCCAGAGCAGACCTGGTTGCCTATTATGATTTTGAAACCGGTTCCGGTACCACGGTAATGGATCAATACGGCGGGGATACCCCCGCTAACGGCACTTTTAGTGGTGATCCCAACTGGGTAGCCGGGAAGGTGGGTAATTATGCCCTGGAATTTAACGGCACGAGTGATTATGTAAATTGCGGGGATAACGCAAAATTTAATATTTCCCAACAAATGACGATTACCGCCTGGCTGAAGGCACCGCAAACCTTCTCACCGACTTACCGGATGTGGATTTCCAAGGGCAATACTGCCGGCTGGCGATCCTGCCAGTCGGGGGCGGGAGCTAGTTTAATCTGGGGCGTCAATGCGGATAATGCCAATGTATATGGCATCAAAACGGTGCTGGATGATACCTGGCATCATGTGGCGGTAACCTACAAATACGATGACGGCTTTGGAACGGCTAAAATCTATGTGGACGGCGAACTGGACAATGCCGGCGGTTTTGCCTTTCCGATTCTCACCAATGCCCTGGATGTTGCAATTGGTGGAAATCCAGTGGGATATCCCGATGGTCTCTGGCAAGGTTTGATTGATGATTTGGGAATCTGGAACCAGGCGCTGATTCAGGAAGAAATCGAGTATATCCGGGATAACAGCGTAGCCGACTGGGAGCCGAATATGTTTGAACCTCCCGTGATTACCCCCGACCCGAATATTGACGCGGACCTGGTCGGCTACTGGCCGTTTAATGAGACCAGCGGCGATATCACGATCGATCGATCAGTCAATACCAATGACGGAATCCTGGTAGGCGGCACGTTTGAAACCAAAGCAGCCGCCGACCGGCTGGGCAATCCCGGCGGGGCCATCACATTCCCAGGCGATTCTGCCTTCTATGTGAATTGCGGCAACAATCAAAGCCTGAACCTGACCAACGGATTATCGATTGCCGCCTGGGTAAAAGTACCTGAGACAGTAAATGCCTGGTCCACGTTAGTAGCTAAGGAAGTTGATTTTGCTTATCAGGGATATTATACTCTAATGGTGCATAACGGCAGCGCCAACATGGGAAGTGACCACGCAGTTACGTCCTGGGTAGCTAACGGCAGCTCTCACGGCAATCTGACGGGCACCCCCAATGGCGTGAAAGCAGGCGAGTGGCATTTCATCGGCATGACCTGTGATGCCACAAATCTTACTCTGTACCTGGATGGGAAAGTGGACGGAGCTCCTTTAGCCATCGGCGGCACGGCACCAATTACGACGCTGGATTCCAATTTAATCATCGGTACCAGCCTGGCCTTCGGCGGCCGCGGTTTTGCCGGGGATGTCGATGAAGTGGCCATCTGGAATGGTGCTCTGACCCCGGAAGAAATGATCTATGTCTATCAAAGCGGAGTTCCCAC
>JAKJEP010000217.1 GCA_022705365.1 Planctomycetota bacterium
TGGTCAGGGCCTGAACTGCCTGGGCCTGGAGGGCAATCAGCACAAAACAACACACAATCTTCCGGATGGTATCCATAACGGTACTCCTTTTGAGTTGTAAGGGAACTCTGGCAATATGGCCGTCTAACCTGATTTGACGAATAAGCCAAAAATCCATAGTAACTTCCAAAAACAGCTCCACCTCTCCCATAACAAGGGTTCGAAGAGCTATTTACGCTGGCGTCATTTTAAGATTTTTTTCCGTTTTTTTCGATAAAAAAATAGCGGATACCGCTAAAATGTCCTTTTCGGCGGAACCGTTAAAATCAATACCGGCTTGGAAGAAAAATGAAAACAGAAACAGAACAATTTGTCCAGGAAATGGCCGATATCGCCATCACCTGTTTTATGCAGAACCAGCGTGTAACTTTTTGGGGCTATTGCCCGGAGGTGTTGATACACCTGGCTCGCAGCGGCCTTCTGCCCCGGATGCCGTTCCAGGTCGTGGACGACCGCACCGCCTGCCAGGGCAAACCCGTCTTCACCGCCAACGTCGAATCCCCCGACCAGATCCCCAGCTTCCGCCCCGATGCCGTGATCATCCTGGATCCCGCCCGTGCCATGCAAATCTATGAAACCGCGGTGGAGCAGTATGGCATCAAACCAACAAAAGTCTTTGCCCCAAAAGAAATGTGGCGGCAGGAAGACCATTGCGACGATCCCCTCTATCTGGATTGCCTGCGCTCTATTCCGTCCTCCATCCGGGGCGGCTTGTCAATCCCCAGGGTGGCCGTACATCTGTTCCAGGCCCTGGTCTATGTGGTCAAACACCCCATCGACGGCGAGGTGCTGAACCTGGGCATTTACCAGGGTTGGTCCATGTATTTCATCTGTTCGCTGCTGAAAAAACTGGGAAACGATTCCCGCGCCGTGCTGGGTTTCGATTCCTTTGCCGGAATGCTGGGCGACCATGAACGGGACTGTTTTTGCGAACATCAAATTGCCCTGGGAAAGACCGGCCGGAATTTCTTCAAGGACACCTCCCTCGCATTGTGCCGGGAGCATCTCCGCGACTTCGGCCATGTCACGATTATCGACGGCAACATCTGCGATACGATCCAGGCCGTAAAAGGCCGGAAAGTCGCCCTGGCCCTGTTCGACATGGATGACTATTCCGCCACCCGGGCGGCCCTGCCCGAAGTGTACGCCCATCTGGCCCCCGGCGGGGTAATCCTCCACGACCATTTCACCTTCGACACCCTCTGTGAAGGCGCCTGCGTGGGGCAACGACTAGCCATGCGGGAATTTCTGGCAGACCATCCGATGTTCCATCTGCACGGAACCAATGTCTTTCTGAAAATCTAAAAACCCCTCTCCCGCGCTGCTCTTTGATCCCTATCGATTATTTTTTTTGGTAAACTTTGCTGGGATCATAGACCGGCTGGGCAATAAACTCCAGCTCTTTGCCGCTTTTGCCTTTGACCTGCCGATAGAAGCAGGACTGGTAGCCGACATGGCACTGCCCCTGACTGACTTCCACCTTCAAAATCAGGCAGTCCTGGTCGCAGTCAACCAAAATCTGCTTGACCTTCTGAACCGCTCCGGACTCCTCCCCCTTGAACCAGAGTTTTTTGCGGGACCGGCTAAAATACACCCCCTGTCCCAGCTCGATGGTTTTGGCCAGCGCCTCCTGGTTCATATAGGCAACCATAAGCACCTCGCCGGTTCGGGCATCCTGGGCCACGGCGGTGATCAACCCTTCCGCGTTAAATTTCGGCGTGAAAGACGTACCTGTTTCAATTTCCTGGGGGGCAGACATTCTCAATAAACTCCCATTTTCTTTAATCTCTTGTTGGCAACTACTTTATCACAATACCGGTATTCAGGATGGCCGGCGGGCATACCCCAAACACCTGTTGCTTTATATCATAAAAGCCGGCCTTTGTCATCAATTCTTTGAATCGCCGGGCCGAACAGTGCAGAACATGGTTTTCCACCCGGGCTACGCAGATATCGAAAATAAAAAAACCGATCGGATTGTCGCGGAAGCCGTCCACCAGCATCAGGCGGCCCCGGTCCGCCAGCACCCGGTGCATCTCCCCAACGGCCTGCTCCTGATGGGGATAGTGATGAAACGAATTGCAGCAGGTCACAATATCGAATGAATTATCCGCAAAAGGCAGATTTTCCGCATCGCCCAGGGTAAAGCTAACTTTACCGCCCAAAGGAAAACGGCTGGCTTTTTCCCGGGCTTTGGCAATCATATTTTCCGACATATCCAGCCCGACAATGGATGTAACTTCCGGCATACCAGAGAGATACCACACAGCCAGCGAGCCGGTCCCACAGCCGACATCCAGAACGCGGATCTCCTTCAGGCCCCGCCGGACCCAGTGCCTCACCTGAGACTGGACCCTGCGATAACAGGGCTTAAAAAGTAGGATGTTGATGATATCGCGGTCATAATGCTCCGCCCAGCGGTGAAAATGCCGGTGAGCGGTTTGTTTCCAAATGTGTTCGCTGCCTGGATTTACAGATTCCATGGCGAAACTATATTCGTTTGGCTGCCAAAAAGCAAGCACGATAGACTGGACCTCCATTATCGGACGATTGAATGGGTTTTGGAACTGAAAATCAAGTTCTTGAGGCCGGAAAAGGGAACACAAAATGATAAACTGGAGAACCCCGGTAAGATAGTCGAAGTTGTGCAATAGGATAATGCAAAAAATGTGTCTATTCGGGTTTTGCACATATGCTTATGAATATACAAAAAATCGAAAATATCCTTCAAAAAAGTGATCTGTTTGATCTGTATTCGATACAGGAAACCGTAAATCATCTGGTCCGGGAAGCGGAAGCCAACGACGGCAGGCCGGGCCAGCGGACCGGGGTGGAAAACCGGAAAGAAAAACGGTTCAAGTTCGATATTATGGGCACACTGGTGCGCCTGACGGACGTCAAGCCGGGAGAGCGGAAAGAATACAGCGTGCATATTCTCGATTTGTCGCGGGGCGGGCTGTGCCTGGAAGTTGATCCTGGTTTTATCCCCTCGCGGCTGGTCGAAATCATTTTTAACCGGCCGGGAAAAAGCATCAAACGATGCCATGTGGAAGTGGTGCGGATTCGCAAGCGATCCAATGAAAACGGCAGTTGGCTGGAGCTGGGCTGCCGCAGCGTAAGCAGTGTGCTGGTCCGGCGGCTGCGGCTCCAGGAACAGCAGGTTTTGAAGGCCCGGCACAAACTGCAGAACAGGAAGAACATCCTGATTATTCTCATCGGGGCGAATACGAAAGAAACCAAAGAATGGGAAGAACTCCTGAATAAAAAAGAATATCATGTGCGCCAATATCCCAGCGGCCAGCAGGGCTTTGAAAGCGCCCGGAAGATGTCGGCCAACCTGATTATTTTATGCCAGGGGTCCCAGTTCGCCCGGGATAAAAGCCTGCTGGCGGAGATGGAGCAGAAACCCCAGCAGACGGCGACGCTGGCGATTGTAGAAAAAGAGGAGCATCGCTTCCCCCTCTATCGGGCCGGAGTGGATGAGTGCCTGACGCGGGAAAGCTGCCATGACTTTTTACTGCATGGCATTGAACGGGCTATCGTTACCCATACGGTTCGCCAGGCCGAACCAAAGCTGGACTCATCCCTGGCGGCACTGATCCTGAGCCGGGAAAGTGCGCGGATCAATCACATCACCTATTTTCTCGAAGAAAACGGCTATGTATGCCGGGTGGTCTCCAGCCTGGAGCGGGCACTGAAGTTTAAAAAGAATTTTACAGTGGTTTTTGCGGATTTCGACGGGGACCTGGACAGCCTGGCGGAAGTTCGCAGCGCCTTTCCGCAGACCAAGCTGATCGCCCTTTGCGATGAGATCAAACTGGGCTATCAGGCGGTCGCCAACGGGGCCAACAACTATCTGACCATGCCGCCCCAGGAGGAGAATATCCGGATGGTGCTGGAAGGATGCAAGGAACTGGTTTAGCTTAGACGACTGGCAATTTGCCGCCACGCCCGCCGGTCATTCCGGTAGGTTGTGCATTGCCCACCATTCTTCCTGATCGGGGGCAGGAATCCATAATTTAAATTTAATCCGTAATACAAGCGCCTCGCCTGTGACTCTCCCATCCCCACTGCCGCCATCCAACTTAATTTAGGTACAAAGGAAGCGTCCAATAGGGTAACAAAATAATATTTCATTTATGGGGCATTTAGCCTATAATAGTTTCGGAAAATATATTTGGCTCTTAAAATATTCAAATACGTATTTATTGGAATAACAGCCCTGGAAGGAAAGAAGGTACCTCAAATGCAAACTCAGAAATCGCATAAATTCTATTGGGCTTCCCTGATTTTTGGGGGAGCTCCTCTGGTTTTCGGGATTTTCATATTTGTTATGTGGGTTTACACGAGGTATGAATTTTTGGAAATGATGGGATTTTTTAATATTTTTGCAGGTATTATTTGCGTCTTGGTTGCTTTCGTATGTATGCTTGTTTGCACGGTCATGCAAATCAAAGAAAAAACGTCTTTGAAAAAACTGTTCCTGAAAACATTCCTTGTAATTTTGATAATTTTATCCAATTTTCCTGCGGCCGGCGCCTTTCTTGGTTGTGTATCTTTCTTGGTAAAACCATATACTTTGTATGTTGCGAATCATAGTAACTCGGTTGTTGATGATATTATGTTTACCGGGCCGGGAGATGAAAGTAAAATCGAGCATATGGAACCCAATAAAATCTTTGTGCTGCACCTTAGCTTTAAAGGCCAGGGAGAACTCAAATATTCTTTTAAAATAAATGCTGAGGCCCCTCTTGCAGGTATCGTAGATAATTATGTTTCCAATGGATCGAACGGAAGATCTTCCCTTTTACGCATTAATCAGAATGGTCAAATAGACCTGTTCACTGATTTTAGCGACTAAACCTGCGAAATGGGTAGGGTATGCTCTGCATACCATCTTTTCATTTTATAACCTTATATACGTCCCCACATTAAACTCCTTCATTCGCCGGTCAGTCCCGTAGGGTGGGCACCGCCCACCATTTCTCCTCCGCTCGCATACCACATTCCAAATACCGGACCGTTGCACCTTCCCCGGTGGTCCTAGTCTCTACGGAGCCGTTATCGTCATACGTATAGGTAATGGCCTGGCCGCCCTTGCCCCAGCTATTCGTGCAAAGCTGGCTATATTGCACATCCGCCTGGGCCAGTTGCACCAGCCCTTCCGGACTGAGCAGCATCACCAACGCCAGGAACAGACAGGTGCCCCGCTGCGAAATACACACTTTCGCCAGGGCCGGCTGGCAATGACGCAGGGCCAGATACAGATTCACTAGCGAAGACCAGAAGAACAGGATCGGCAGCAGCAATAGAACCGGCAGTATCTGATAAACGTATATTTACTACGAACACTTTTCAAAAGCATCTTTAAGCTTCATGTAAAATTTATCCCCCGTACAAGGTAAAGTAACTGTTATTTTATGTTCCGGTTTCCCAATATGTCCGCTTTTTTTACTTTGCATCGGCAATAATGATATTAAATTTTCATTCTCAAGATCGATTGAAATTACTTTATGCTCTTTTCTAAATTTTTGTTCCTGAACTTTGGTCATCATCTCATATTCAGATTTTTCTGTTTTTACCCTATAAAAAAACTCTTTCAGATTCTTTAAAATAATATCGATTCCAGATATTTTAATCTCACTTTGTAAAATATGGATGAAAGGACCACAGCTTACTGTCCAGCCTCCATATTCTTCTGTCCTAACATAATTTACTAAAATAAAATTATTTGTTTTATTATTAAAATATAATTCACATACCGGTTTAACTTTAGGATCGTGCATAATCACCTCTTATTTATTTCTTCCGGGTCAAAATAAAGGGGTCGAAAATAAAGGGATCAGACCCCGATATTATTATACTGTCCCTTATATTTCTTTCCGTCCCCCCGCTCGCCACAAAACCACTAAACTCATTCACCACACCATGCATAGAAACCGCGTTCCGCCTTTCTCGCTTCACCATCGCCAGCCGGCTGCCCGTTTCCTCGTACTTGTTCCGCTCATCCCCTCATCAT
>JAKJEP010000218.1:0-253 GCA_022705365.1 Planctomycetota bacterium
ATGACGGGGCCAATACCTGCGGGAATCCCTGCGTGGTGGTAAATCACGCTACGGGGGAGATTCTCCTGCTGGCCACCTGGAACCTGGGCAGCGACCACGAAAAAGAAATCATCGCGGGAACCAGTAAAGATACCCGCCGGGTGTATCTTCTCTCCTCCCTGGATGACGGTATAACCTGGTCCCAACCACGGGATATCACCGGCCAGGTGAAGAGGCAGGATTGGCGCTGGTATGCCACGGGGCCGGGGATCGG
>JAKJEP010000218.1:263-6057 GCA_022705365.1 Planctomycetota bacterium
ATTCAACTGGTCGGCGGGGAGAAGAAAGGCAGGCTGGTCATCCCCGCCAACCACTCCTTCCCCGAATATTACCCAGCCCAGATTTTCGGCGCCCATGTAATCTACAGCGACGATGGCGGCCAAAACTGGATGTTTAGCCAGGAAATCCAGCCCGGCTGCAATGAATCCCAGGTGGTCGAATTAAGCAACGGCAATCTGATGATGAATATGCGCAATTATTACCGCAAGGGAACCCGCGCTAAAGCCATCAGCCGGGATGGCGGGGAAACCTGGCCGGATCGATTTTATGAAACCCCGTTAATCGAACCGGTCTGCCAGGCCAGCATGATTGCATATCAACCGCCAGACCAAACCAAAATCCTCCTGCTGTTCTCCAATCCCGCCAGCCGGACCGAACGGATCAATATGACCATCCGGGCCAGCTTCGATGACGGCCTCACCTGGCCGCTCGCGAAAACGATATTCCCCGGCAAAAGCGCCTATTCCTGCCTGGTGACCACCGCGGACGGCAGGATCGGCTGCCTGTTGGAAGCAGGCAAAAAAAATGCCTACGAGAAAATCATCTTTACCAGCTTTTCCCCGGATTGGCTTCAGGAAATAAACCCCCTGAAACGGGAATAACCCGGTTACATTTTGCCGATTTTGTATTTGTTGAATCCGGAACTGAAATACTCCTGGGGCTTCTCCCGCGTCCCGGCGATCAGCAGGGCCTCGGTATCGGGAATCGATTCGACCAGGGCCAGCCCGTCTTCGATACCCAGGACCGAGACGGCCGTAGCCAGGGCATCCGCATCCACCGCCTTGGGGGAAATCACCGTAACGCTGGGAAGCTTATTGGCCGGCAGGCCGGTGCGGGGATCAATAATGTGGCTTAATTTATGACCTTCCAATTCAATATACCGCCGGTAATCCCCGCTGGTGGCCACTCCCATATTGGAAACTCTAATCAGGCAAAAGGGACTCTGGCTGAGGGGATTGTCGTTATCCTCCGAAAAAGGATTCTGTACCCCGATTACCCAATCCTTACCCGGCTGGTCCTGTCCGAAACAGGCTATTTCCCCGCCGATGTCCACCAGGGCCGCCATCACCCCGGGAATCCGAACCGCATCCAGGGCTTTATCCACGACATACCCCTTCGCAATGGCGTTCACATTTAACTGTATCCCTTCCCGGGCAAAGGACACCTCGCATGTTTCCTCATCAGATAAAATCAGATATTGATATCCCACTTTCTGAAGAACTTCCGTCAGTTCCGCCTGACTGGGCCAGATCCCTTTTTCTTTGGCCTCGTCCCACATACTCAGCAAAGGAGACACCGTAATGTCAAAAGCCCCTTTGGAGATACGGCTGTAATGCTGGGCTTTCTGCAAAATCCCAAAGGTCTCCGGAGATACCGCGATGGGTTCTGAAGCGGCCATCCGATTCACCAGGGAAAGCTCGGAATCATCCCGGTAGGTACTCATCATCCGGTCAATTTCCTGCAAAACCTTCATCACCCGTGCCTGCGCTTCCTTGGCGACGTCCTGATTATCGCAGCGCAACTGCACCTGGGCAAAGGTTCCCATCGTCATGAAGGTGGCGGAATTGACAGCAATATAGTGAGGCCGGCTGTTCAAAACCCAGGCACTCAAAACAATACCAATCAATATGACCAGAAATACCAGAGCATGCCATTTTGTATATAATTTTTTCACAAAACACTCCCATTTTCAGAAAATTATAACCGGGCCTCGTCAGATTGGCAAGTGCGTTTGCTCTGTTTTTCTGCGGTTTAAATGATAGGACAATTCCGCCAGCCCGACCGCCAGGTGCTCATGACGGACCACCACCTCTTCCGGCACAACGAGGCTTACGGGTGCAAAATTCCAGATGGAATACACCCCAGCTTTGATAAAGCGGTCTGCCAATTCCTGGGCGGCGCTTGCCGGTGTGGTAATAATTCCCAATTGGACCTCATGCTGCTGAATGATGGCTTCCATCTGCTGGACAGGCTGGACTACGTGCCTTCCGATCAGCAAACCGATTTTTTGGGGATTATTGTCAAACAAGGCCACAATCTCCAGACCATAATCTACAAATTCATCGTAGGAGGCTACCGCTCCGCCCAGCCGTCCGGCCCCGATAACCACGGCCCGGGTTTTTTCATTAAAACCAAGTTTACGGCGAATGGTTTCCAACACCTGGTTGATATCAAAGCCGACATGCGGATGCCCCTTCACCCCGATGGCCGCCAGGTCTTTGCGCACTTGGGCATCGTCCATATACAAAAGCTCTGCAATTCGGGCGCTGGATACTGTCTGGCCGGAATGGCTGCCCAGGTGATCGTGGATGAAATGATAATACAGCAGCAGTCGTTCCAGCGTCGGGCGATTCAGTCGAACATTCGTATCGGGCATTTGCTCCTATCCTCTCTCGTAAGAACAAACCGGTTTCAGGGATCCTGTTTTACCAATCGTTCAGCTTCGTCTCCGACCCCCCTGGCCGCTGCCGACCTGGCGGCCGATGGATTCGATCCGGCCCCACAAACAGCCGCGGCACTGCCGGCTCGTCTCGTCGATACACGCCTTGGCCGGATAAATCTCATAGAGACGGCGATATTGGCTCGGCGTCAGATTCGGCATCACTATATTGGCGCCCCGGCACAAACCCAGTTCCCGGCCCTCCGTCTTATTAATCGTCGCCAGCGCCGTGGTACTGGGAATATTCGCTTCCGGACACACCAGCCGCGTTATGGCAAGCACCTTATACACCATCAACTCCGTATTCGGCACCTGATTTCCATTGGTCAAATCGATGGTTTCCTGCCCCAGCGGCGTGGCCGGATGGGCTATATACGGCCCCACCCCAATCATATCCAGGTCCAGCGTGCGGAATAGCTCGATATCATGGGCCAGGTCTTCATAACTCTGTCCGGGAATCCCGATCATCACCCCGCTGCCCACCTCATACCCCAGCTCCCGCAATTTTTTCAGCAGATCAAACCGATTGTAGGTTTGCTTCGGCAGGGAAGGATGAATCTTTTCATACAAAACCGGGTTCGACGTCTCAAAACGCAGCAGGTACCGGTTCGCCCCTGCCTCCCGCCAGGCAACCAGGTCCTCCACCGGCCTTTCCCCCATGCTCAGCGTGACCGCCAGCGGCGTTTGGGCCTTGATCCTCCGCACAATATTCGCCAGCCATTCCGTCTTGATGCCGTAATCCTCGCCCGCCTGCATCACCACCGTCCCATACCCGAATTCCACCGCATCCGCGACACACTGCATAATCTCTTCTTCGCTCATGCGATATCGCTCTAAACTTGCATTCCCCGCCCGCAGCCCGCAGTAGCCGCACTGACGCACGCAATAGCTCGATATTTCAATCAGCCCCCGCAGATGCACCGCATCGCCCACCTTCTCCTTGCGCACCGCATCTGCTCGCAGCCAGAGATCCTCCAGCCGCGATTCCTTTGTTTCTCTCAACCAACGCAGTATTTCCGTTTTATCCATTTTCACCAGTCATTTTCTTCGCCGCCGCTTTCGCATTTCGATACACCTCCAGCGCCGCCGGAAACGGCTCCAGCGCCCGGTCGAATATCCCCAAACTATACGCGATCACCAGGCCGTAGTTAGTAATCGGCACCCCCTCCTGCCGGCAGCGCAATATCCGGTTCAGCATCTCCCGCCGATTGGCCACACAAGCGCCGCAGTGCACGATCAATTTGTACTGCCGAATATCCTGCGGAAAATCATGCCCCTGTACATGCTCAAACTCCAGCTTCCCGCCCACATACTGGCTCAGCCAGCGGGGGATCTTCACCCGGCCGATATCCTCGCCGATCGGATGATGGCTGCACGCCTCGGCAATCAGCACCTTGTCGCCGGTCTTCAATTTTTCGACCGCCATCGTGCCTAATACCTGGGACAGCAAATCGCCGCGAAACCGCGCGAACAAAATCGAAAAACTCGTCAGCGGCACTTCCCGCGGCGTATCGGCCGCCACCTTCAAAAACGCCTGCGAATCGGTCACTACCAGCTTTGGCGGCCGGTTCAATCGCTGTAACGCGCTGCGCAGCTCCCGCTCCTTCACCACCAGGCAATACGCATCGCTGTCCAGCAGATCGCGGATCGACTGCACTTGCGGCAGGATCAACCGACCCTTCGGCGCCTCCTTGTCAATCGGGACCACCAGCACCGCCATCTCGTCCGGCCCCACCAAATCCCCCAGAATTGCCGGATTATTCACAAATTCATCCGGCACGCTATCCAGAATCGCCTGGCGAAAATCCAGGATCCCCTGCCCGCTCAGTGCCTCCGTATGCACGACCGGAATCTTCCGGTTTCGCAATTCGTCCACAATCTTCTGATCCGGCCTGCCTAAATCCATCTTATTGAAAACCACAATCAGCGGAATTTCCCGCCGCACCACCTCAGCCAGAATCCCTTCCTCAAACGCTTCCCACTGCCCCGCCTGTGCCACCAGCACCGCCAAATCCGTCCGCTCGAAAACCTGCCGCGTCTTCTCCACCCGCAGCGCCCCCAGCGCCCCCACTTCATCAATCCCAGCCGTATCGATAAACAGCACCGGCCCCACCGGCAGCAACTCCATCGGCTTTTCTACCGGATCGGTCGTTGTCCCCGCAAATTCTGAGACAATCGAAACCTGCTGCCGGGTAATCGCGTTCAGCAGGCTGGACTTGCCCACATTCCGACGGCCGAAAATCCCTATATGCAATCGAAATCCTTTGGGTGTACTCTGTGCCACGCTCTATCGTCCTCTTACCGGGGCGGTAGATTCGGCATCCCCAGCCGACATACCGCTTCCGGACTGATAAACTCATCAAACTTTTCGCTAGTCAACCATCCCTGTGAGACTACGATCTCACGAATGCTTTTCTTCTCTTTTTGCGACTGGACCGCCGCCCGGCTTGCCTGTTCATAACCCAGCACCGGCAGCAGCGCCGTCACCGCCGCCGTGGAAGATTCCACCTGCCGGCGGCATCTTTCCTCGTTCACCTGCAAACCTTCCACGCAATGTCTGGCCAGAATATCACACCCCCGCGTCAGCAAATTGCAGCTCTCCAGCAGGCAGGCTGCCACCACCGGCAAAAATGCATTCAGTTCCAGATTCCCCGCCCCACAGGCCATAGTAATCGTAACATCATACCCCATCACCATCATGGCCGCCTGGCTTACCGCTTCCGGTATCACCGGATTCACCTTGCCGGGCATAATGGAAGAGCCGGCCTGTCGCGGCGGCAGGATCAGTTCCCCCAGCCCCGCCTCCGGTCCCGAAGACAGCAGCCGCAGATCGCCGCATACCTTCAGCAGCGAACAGGCACACGCCTTCAAAATGCCCGATACTTCCACAAACACATCCGCATTCTGCGTGGCTTCCAGCAGATTCTCCGCCCGGGCAAACCCGATCCCCGTCATATCACGCAGCTTGTCCACCACGCTGAATATATACTGCCGCGGCGCCGCCAGCCCGGTCCCGATAGCCGTACCCCCCAGATTAACCAGCCGCAAACGCTCCTCGCATTTATACACCCGCCAGCGGTCCCGGTTAAACGCCTCCGCATACGCCCCCATCTGCCGGCCCATCGTCGTCAGCACCGCATCCTGCAATTCCGTACGGGCCACCTTCACCACGTGGGCAAATTCTTTTTCCTTCGCCTGAAACGATTCCTGCAGCCGCACCAGCTTCTCCTCCAGCCCGTGTAGCAGCCGGATCGCCGCCAGTTTCAGCGCCGTGGGATAGGTATCATTCGTGGACTGATGCCGGTTGATATCCTCCAGCGGCGAAACCCGCTGGT
>JAKJEP010000219.1 GCA_022705365.1 Planctomycetota bacterium
GCTCGGCAGGTGGCCGGGGTACAGCATAAAGGCAAATCCACCGGACCGATTCGCTGGCACGGCAGTCAGCCGGGGGTCATCCCTTTGTCCAACCGGAAGTTGCGAATTACCAGGCCCCGCCTGCGACGGAAAGGGCTGGGAACGCAACTGGAAGTGGAAATCCCGGCCTATCAGGCCTTGCAGACCAATAATCGGCTTTCGGAACGTATTTTGACGCTTTTGATGCACGGGATCAGTACCCGCTCCTATCAGGAGGTGATCCCGCAGATGGCTCAAACCGTGGGAGTCAGTAAATCAAATGTAAGCCGGGAGTTTATCGAAGCCTCTGAACAGCAGATGAAGGCCTTTGCCGAAAGACGATTTGAGGATAAGGATATTTTGATCATTTACGTGGATGGCATTGTTTTTGGGGATTATCACGTAATTGGGGCGATTGGCGTGGATGCGGCGGGTTATAAGCATGTCCTGGGTCTGGCGGAAGGGGCGACGGAAAATGCAGCCGTGGTAAAAGATCTGCTGGAGGACCTGGTGGCCCGGGGGATCGACCCGAAACGAAAAAGGCTGTTTGTGATCGATGGCAGCAAGGCCTTACGGAGTGCCATTGATTCGGTGTTTGGTGCCAGGAATCCGGTGCAACGGTGCCGCAAACATAAATCGGCCAATGTTACGGATCATCTGCCCAAAGAGCTGAGGGATTGGGCGAAAAAGGTGCTCCAGGCGGCCTGGCGATTGGAACCGTCGGAGGGCAAGAAACGAATCCGGCAGTTGGCCCAGCAACTGGAGGTCAAATATCCTTCGGCGGCCCAAAGTCTGCGGGAAGGTCTGGACGAGATGTTTACGGTGAATGCGATGGGGCTGCCGAAGGAGCTGCTGCGGTGCCTGTGCACCACCAACCTTATCGAGTCGCCTCATTCCGGGGTCCGAATGCGAACCCGTCGGGTTTGTCATTGGCAGAATGGCCAGATGGTGTTGCGGTGGGCGGTCGCCGGTTTCCTGGAGACCGAGAAGCACTTTCAGCGGATCGGAGGGTATAAGCAGTTATGGATGCTGAAGGCCTATCTGGATGACCTGGAAACCCAAAAAGCTGTTGCAGAAAAAAAGAAAGTAGGATAGTATAGTGAACACAGCCGCCATAACCTTCAACTACGGCTGGGACACAATCGCATATCCTCGTAAGGATAAGAATAATTTTCAAACAGCCGTATAACAGGTAATAATGGATACATAATATCCACAAAAAATGTTATTTTATTTTTTTAAAAAAGATTTTAGATGTGGACGCTAATGGGAAATAAATTCGCATATAAGAAGGCAAGCGTATCATTTGGTATTTTTGACGCCAGCAGCAAAAACTCTTCGTCCCCTTGTTATGGGGGAGCCAGAGCCGTTTTTGGAAGCGAATAGCGTATTTTGGCGGTTCCGTCATGGTTCAGAAAGTGATTTTTTAGTCTTTTTTTCTAGGAAACAATTCATTATGACGCCAGGGTCAAAAGCTCAATGGTTCTTGCTATTGGGGCAATAGAGCGGTTTTTGGCTAGCAGGATCGAGTTTGGTGTTAACCATAGCAAATTCAAGATGGTTCATTTTTCATGAAATTGCATTGAGAAAACTGGTTTGAAATACCTGTTTGCCTGCATGAATAAATGTAATAAGAAGCGTGTTGTGATTACAAGTTGTTTCACGTGGAACACCTTTGCTGCTTAAAATGAATAAGAGATGTAATTTGGTTTTAGTTGTTTTTGGAATGTGATAGTGTTCCACGTGGAACAAATAATTTGACGCCAGCGTCAAAAGCACTTAGACCCCATGTTATGGAGGCTGTTGGACGAAATCTATTTTTGACGGTTCCGTATAATTTTAATATTTATGATGAACTATTTTCTTGTTTCTGGTAAACAAAAATATATAATTTTAAAAAATAAAATAATTTGATAGAGTTATATATATGTTATATATATAACATAACACACGGAGGTGTTTTGTGAATGAAGTAAAAAAACGATTAGGCAGGGGGCTGGATTCTCTTCTTTCCTCGACGCGGATACAGGAGATAGAGAATGCATCTGCTTATAATAAAACAACTTATGAACCAATTGGTGATGCTGCGAGCCGCTTTGATGCGGTGATCGAGCTTCCGGTGGGCAAGGTCACGAGTAATCCCCACCAGCCGCGTAAGAAATGGAATGAGACGGAATTGATGGAGTTATCAGAATCCATTAAGGCCAATGGCATTATACAGCCGATTCTGGTACGTCCGATGGGGGCCAATTATCAGTTGATAGCAGGGGAGAGAAGATTGCGGGCGGCCATTCAGGCCCAGAAAAATACGATCCCGGCGATCGTTCGTCATGCCAGTGAAGAACAGATGCTGGAATGGGCCCTGATTGAGAATATTCACCGGGCGGATCTGAATGCTATTGAACGAGCCCGCGCCTATAAAAGTTATGTTGCCACGTTTTCTTTGAGCCAGCAGGAGGTGGCGCAGCGGCTGGGGGAAGACCGTTCGACCATAGCCAATTACATGCGTTTGCTGGAGTTGCCGCCGGAGTTGCAGCAGATGGTAGCGGATGGTTCTCTGAGCATGGGTCATGCCCGAGCACTGCTGGGCATCAAGGAGCCGGCCCGGCAGAAAGAGCTGGCCGCCCAGGTGCGGGAGAAGAATCTTTCGGTGCGGAAGCTCGAACGGCTGGTGCAGATTCTGCAGCAGGCGCCGGCCCCCTCTTCCGGCAAACCGCAAAAGAGTCCCCATATTCAGGAGCTGGAGCACGACATGACCCGCATACTGGGAACCCGGGTCACCATTCATACGGCCCGGCGCACGGCCCATCGGGGAAAAATCATTATCGAGTTTTACAATCTGGATGATTTTGACCGGATTCGGGAAAAGCTGCAATAATAAGGGACAATAAAAAAGATTTGATTCGGCGTATGGCAGACATTGATTTTACCAGCAACAGCAAAGACCGGCAAAGATCGAGGGCGGCTCTCTGGGGGTGGCTGCTATTCATGGCTTTGTTTTTCGCAGGCCTGCGGCTGTGGGAGAAGGAATACGGCGTACGTTCCGGCGTGGGAATCCCAACGATTTTAACGGCGGTGCAGGATCACATCAATCCGAACCGGGAAACCTGGATATCGCTGGCCCGGCTGCCGGGAATCGGCAAGGTGCGGGCGATGGAAATCGTTCAATTTCGGGAGCACTATCAAAGCCTGCACCAGCAGGATCCTTTTCGCCAGGCGGAAGATTTGACCCGGGTGCCGGGCATCGGGGATAAAACCATCGAGAAAATTAAATCCTACTTAGTATTTGATTCCCAGGAATGATCCACTATAATCCTTTTTATTTACTATGTAACGCAGGAGTCACTATAAGAACGTATGGAACAATGGGAAGTACAACGGAGCACGGGGAAATGTTCAGGGACCGGGCGCGAGCTGCAGCCGGGCGAGGAATATTACGCGGCTTTGCTGGACAAGCAGGATACTTTCGAGCGCTGCGATTATTGTGTGGAATACTGGGAATCGGCCCAGCCGCAGGTGTACAGTTATTGGAAGACGGCCATGCCCCTGCCGAATCAGAAGAAGAAGCTGTTTGTCGATGATGAAATATTAATTAATTTTTTCAAGCGGCTGGAGGACGAAAAAGAGCCGATCAAGGTGCATTTTCGTTTTGTGCTGGCTCTGATTCTGATGCGCAAGAAAATTTTGAAGTATGAGGACACCCGGCGGGAGGCAGGCCAGGAAATCTGGAAAATGCGTTTTGTCAAAGAAACGGAGATGCATGAGGTGGTCAATCCGGAATTGGACGATCCGCAGATTGAGCAGGTATCGCAGGAACTGAGCAGCATTCTGCACGGCGAGCTGTAAACCGGCGGAGACCGGGGAAACGAGGCCGAATGGATTTCTTAAAAAATACCGGTTGTAAGACACAAACAGCGATTGGCTGGCTGGGGGTTATGTTTTTTCTGGCGATGACGGGCTGTGAACCGCAGCGGCAGGTTCGTCCGCTGCCGGAGCCCTTGTCCGCCGATGCGATTCTGGCGCGGTATCAGGCCAATATTGCGAGTATCCCGCCCTTCCGGGCCTTCGTGAAAAAATGGGAGGTGAATTTGCTGGACAGCCAGGGGAAGAAACACAAATACAAAGATTCCTCCGGTAAAGTGTTTTACCGTCCGCCGCTGGAAGCCGGGGGGGCGGCCCTGGTGCATTTGCAGGCGGATACGGCTCTGGGGAGCGCTTTTGTGATTGCCTCCAATCAGAAAGAATACTGGATTTATTCCAAGAATCCCAAGCAGAATATCGCGCAATGGGGCAAATATGAACATCTGGGCAAGCCTTGTGCGGAGAACATGCCGATGAATCCGCAGATTTTGCTGGAATATATCGGCCTGCGGCCACTGGCGCCGGATCCGAATCAGGTTCTGGAGCCGGTGTATGATCCGCAAACGAACAGTTTCAGCATCATTGCAGCGCACGGGGAGGGATCGTATTTGAAGCGCAAGATGGTTTTTGACCGATATACCTATCTGGTCTGCGAGATTACGGAATTTGATCCGGAGGGAAATATCCTGATGCAAAGCACCCTGCAGGATTATCAGCTTCTGGAACCATCCCGGATCCCCGGAGATATATTGCTGCGGTATCCGGCGGATGATACGTATATCCATCTGAAATTACACCGGTTTCGCGCTGATCCGACGGATCGAACGAAATTGTTTGAGCGTCCCGTCCGGATTGCGGGGATTGATGCGGACGAGTACCTGCAAATAGATAAGCCTTGTGAAAATGAATAAAAATTCTTTTATTTTCTTTTGGTACTTGTGGTTTGGAATCTCCGCCGGGCTGGCAATGCTGGTCCTGCCCGTATGCGGCCAGGAAGCGGTGGGGCCGCTGCTTTCGCCCCCCGATGCCGTCCCTGTCCTGTGGGCCAGCGGCAACGACCGCGGGGTGTATCTGCTGGCGGCGCGGGAGCAGCAGCAAACGCCGGGCTATCAGCTCTATTTTCGTGATCTGGTTCGTGAGGCGTTTTTACCGGGGTTGTGGTATCCGGGTATTCCGGAGATGGCCGTACTGCATCAGGAGCGGCTGCTGGTTTTTTTGCAGGGCGGCGGCTGTCAAAGTTACAGTCTGACTACGGAGCCGCGTACCGAGCGGCGTTTGCCTGCCGGTTTGCGGCTGCTGGACTGCTGTTCGCAGGAGGAAAATTTGTATGCCCTGGTTATGGTGGAAAAGCCGGCAGACCCTATTGCGGTCTTTGACAGCACAGGGGCTGTTCTGGCGCCGGAGGCTGGGGAACCGGCAAGCCCGGCTGCCTCTGGTCTGCCGGAGGAGGCCGGTCCGCAAACGGTGTCCCTTTCCGCGGGCCACTATTTGATTCTGCGGCGGGGCAAAGATTGGGAATGGCGGGGCCTTTCAGCCGAATCTTTCGAACTGCCTTCCTGGTCGCAGCTCCGTCTGGCGGTTCATGGGGAAACCATTCATCTATTCGGGATTCAGACCGGCGAGGGCAGCGGGAGCGACTCCGCCGGATCCCTTCAGCATTTTCAATACCGGAAGGATCGTCTTGTACCGGCGGAGGCCCTACCTCTGGATCGGGTATCTGCTTATTCGCCGTTGATAGTAAATCGCCAATTGCAGCTCGTCGCCTTTTGCGGCGCCGGGGAGGAACAAAAGCCCGATCCTCTTCTTGCGCAGATCCAGATTGGCCGGCGGAATGGCGATATCTGGCAATTTGTCCCCGTGCAGTCCGATCACGACGGGAAGCCATGGGTGGTGGAGCCGGACCATATGGCGGCTGCCGCGTTTGGGCAGAATATTGCGTTTTTTGAATGGAAATCGGAAAAGGATATTCGATTCGGATATGTATCTCCCCAGGAGAAGGTTCTGACACTCCGTGCGCAGCCGATCCGGGCCGTTGAGCAAACGCCCCTACCGCTGCTGCAATGGCTCGAAAATCCAGCGGCTGGGGTTGCCTTCATGGCGGCCGCCGGGACGTTGCTGTTTTGGCGCCGCAGACAAGTCTTTTCCAC
>JAKJEP010000021.1:0-2568 GCA_022705365.1 Planctomycetota bacterium
CCGCCCCGCCCTGGTCCTACGATCTGGCGATGGGGGATTGCTGTATGAATCTGAACCAGTACCATGAGGCGATCCGGTGTTTTGAACGGGTGAGCCAGCAGGATGGGTCCAATCCGAAAATCTGGGTTCGTCTGGCACAGGCGTCCCTGGGGCGAAACGACTATGACCGGGCCCGAACCTATGTGGACCGGGCGCTGGCGTTGAATCGGGCGGATGCCGAGGCGTGGACGGCGCAGGGGATTATCGCGATGCAGGAACAGGATTATCCGAAGGCCCAGGAGGCTTTCCAGGCGGCGGTCCGGGCGGACGAGCAGAATTCGCTGGCGTATTGCTGGCTGGGGCAGTCGCTGGAAGCGCAGGGAAATGCGGAAGAAGCCCGAACCTGTTATGCCCAAGCGCTGGAAAGGGATCCGCAGGATTCCCTGGCCCGGAAATTCCTGCTTTCGATTGAGGGCCAGGTGCAAAGTGCCTCGCCGCGAGCAGAAAAATTCTGAGAGGTTTATTATCTGCAAACGTATGAATCTGCTTCGATGTAGGAGACCTGCCGGTGGCGCTGGCGCGACGATTACTTGTAGTGCTGATTCTTCTGACCGCGTTGGGCGGCAGTGCGGCCTTTTATGCCACCGAGATGGGGCTGACGGGATCGGAAGAGCAGGTCCGTCTGCTGGGCTGGCTGGTATTCGGGGTGATGACTTTTTTGAGCATCCTGATGGTGGTTCTGATCTGGCGGAGCCTGTCGCGCTCGCTGCGAACGATCTCGGATCAACTGCGCAGTTTTGAGACTGTGGAAGAAATCGGGATGCTCATGGTCGATGAACGGGATGAACTGGCGGAGATGGTGGGGCAGGTGAACCGGTATCTGACCACGATTAAATCGCGGTTTGACCAAAAACGGATTGAACGGAAGGAACTGGAGATTCAGGCGCGGGTGGCGGAGGCGGAGCGGAAACAAACCGAGGCGATTATCTACAGCATTTCCGAAGCGGTGCTGGTGACGAACAAGTACGACGAACTGCTGCTGGCCAATCAGGCGGCGGAGAAGCTTTTTAATTTTTGTCTGGAGCATACCTTCCAAAGCCCCATCGAGGAGGTGCTGGACGACAGCGTCGTTTTGCAGTTAATCCGGACCACGCGGGAAAACAAAAGCCATGAAGTGACCCAGCTTTTGGAGCGGCCTGGAACCGATAGTTCGCGGATGCTGAGCTTGAATGTGGTTTTATCCTGCATTCTGAATCATGAGGAAGAAGCGATCGGGGTGGTGGTGGTGATCCATGATATGACGGCGGAAAAGGAAATCGCCCGGCTGAAGGACGATTTTTTCAGCAATGTTTCGCACGAATTAAAGACGCCGCTGGCGAGTATCCGGGCCTGTTCGGAGATGCTGGCGGACCAGGAGGCGGATAACGAACAGACGCAGCCGGAATTTTGCGAAATTATCCAGGAGCAGGCCAAGCGGCTGAATCGGCTGATCGATGATATTTTGAATATTTCCCGGATTGAGTCGGGAGTGTTGAGTGTGAATCTGGAGCCGCGGGACCTGGCACCGATTCTGGACGAGGTCATTGCCGGGCTGCGGCCGCAGGCGCTGGAGAAACAGATTCGGCTGGAGCGGCAGGCTGATTCGGAATCGATCCGCGGTTATTTCGACCATGATATGATGTATCATGCGATTATGAACCTGATGAACAATGCGATTAAATATTCGTATGCCGGCCAAACGGTCACGATCCGGGCCGGACGCACCGAAGAAGAAATGTATGTGGAGGTGGAAGACCAGGGCGCCGGCATACCGGAAGAAAGTTTGCCGCAGGTGTTTGACAAGTTTTACCGGGTTCGCGCCCATCAGGAGATGGCGGGGGGGACGGGGCTGGGTTTGCACCTGGTCAAACAGATTGTCGAGAATGTGCACGGGGGCGAGGTGACGGTGAAAAGTGCCGTCGGGAAAGGAAGCGTTTTCCGGATTGTTATACCGGCATGCCCGAACGTTCTCCCGCCGGCCGGAATCCAGTCAGAAACGTACTATCAGGAATTGAAGGATGATACAGCAGAAGAAAAGAATTTTGGTCGTGGATGATGAGGTCCATATCCTGCATGTGGTTTCGCTGAAACTGCGAAACGCCGGGTATGAGGTTCTTACGGCCCAGGACGGGCGGGAGGCGCTGGAGCTGGCGCAGACGGAATGTCCGGATGTTCTGATTACGGATTTTCAGATGCCGTTTTTGTCGGGACTGGAATTGTGCCGGCGGTTGCGGCAAATGCCAGCCACGCGGGAGATTCCGGCCATTATGCTGACGGCGCGGGGTTTTGCGCTGGAGGAAAAGGCGATGTCCGACAACGGGATTCGGATCTGCCTGAATAAGCCGTTCAGTCCCCGGGAAGTGCTGCGGCTGGTGGACGAAATGCTGGCTGTGAATATGACATGAGACCGGTGTTTCCGGCAGAGTTAAAACATGGTAAACGAGTTATCCATAGCCGAATCGACACTGGACCGCCAGGCGGTGGAGGAGATGGAAACTTTTTTGCAAGGTCTGGGAATCGATACGGCGTTTGTTTTGGCCGGCGATCTTT